>JAIOQD010000213.1 GCA_021413595.1 Bacteroidota bacterium
CACATATTGCTGCATTATCGGAAAATTAAGCTCCCCCAAATGTGTTCTCAACCCGTCAGCAATGGTATTTATAGTTAGGTTATGTTCTATTTTTCCACTTTGTAATGCCCGATATGCATCATCCACTTCCTGTGGTTCGGCTCCAAACGTTTTACATTTTTCGCTAAAAAAATGTGCAGCCAGTGCAGTTCCTGAAATCAAACCACCGCCACCTACAGGAGCAAAAACAGCATCCAAATTGGGATGCTCTTCGAGGAGTTCAATACATGCAGTTCCTTGTCCTAAAATTACATCTAAATTGTCGAAAGGATGAATAAATATAGCTCCTTTGTTCTCTTTAATATTTTTAGCGGCCAATTCCCTTGCAGCCGGTGTTGGTTCACATTCTATAATTTCGCCTCCGTATCCTTTTACTGCTTCTTTTTTTACTAACGAAGCATTTGATGGCATTACAATAAATGCTTTAATACCTAAATTTTGGGCTGCAAGTGCTAAAGCTTGTGCAAAGTTCCCGGATGAATGAGTTACTACACCTTTTTTCTTTTCTTCTTCAGATAGTTGCAAAATGGCGTTGACAGCGCCTCGCATTTTAAACGCTCCGATTTTTTGAAAATTTTCACATTTAAAATATAACTCTGCCCCCGATAATTTATTTAATTGTTGAGAAGTTAAAACAGGAGTTCGGTGTATGTAAGGCGCAATCCGTTTGTGGGAGTTTATCAGATCTGATTTTTGCATACTAAAAATTTTTTTTATCTATCCTTTCGAAAACAACATGAACCTTGTTTTCTTTTTTTTGCATCTTGTTTTTGTGAAATATCCTACGTCATAATCAAACCCAATCATCATCATCGCTGTAAGCGGATTTGAGGATTTGTAAACTTCATATCTTCTGATTGAAGGGAAATCGCTTTGTTGACCAGTAGCGCTAATAATATCGCTTAGCGAATATGAAATTCTACACCCTAATGTTACACCAAAGTTCTCTGTTCCCATGATGTACCCCCCAAAACCAATTACTGCTGAAACATAAGATTTAACGAGGTTTTCGGAAATATCTATATTTTTTGTGTTAGTAAGATTATCACTTCCCCTGGTTTTATTGATCATTGAGTATTGTGGACCAATCTCAAAATAACTTGAGTTCACTGTTCTTCTATACATCAATAAAACATTAATTGCATTGAAACCAATATTGCGCACATAATTAGTTTTATTGCTATCAAGGCTATATGTAAATGATTGATCAAAAGCGGAGGAGCTTACATCTATGGTTGCAGCGTGCTCTTCATTAAAATTTACACCGATCTTTCCCCCATACATATATCCGAAAGAGAGTTTTGGTGCAAAATTACGGTCATTGTAAAAGTTCTTGTTTACCAAAAAAACAACACCGTAGCCCCCTCTCGCTCCAACATCAAGCCAGCTCTGAGAATAAAGTGATTGTGAAAAAATAAATATACTGAAAGCAATTATAATTTTTTTCATTATAAACCTTATTAAATTGATAGGAGGCAGCTAATTAATTTTGAATACATCTGTTCAAATTTAATATTATCTCCGAAATTATCAGGTAATAATTTCAATAAAGTTTTGAAGGAATGTTATTTTTCGAGAGAAATTATATTTTTTTAGGACTTTAATTCTGTTCGTTTTAGGTGAAGACGAACTAAGATTCAAAATGAATTTGATTAGTAAAGAGAAGAAATTAAAACCTATTATATTGCATTGGTTGCGGCATAACTAGGCAACACATTTATTAGAGAGTGAGCCAGATCTAAGATATATTAGACCCGACACTATTTATTTTCGATTTGATCAAGGAAATCAGTAATTACCTGTATGTTCTGTTGTGGATTATAAAAACCATATTTACAGACAATGTCATCCCGATGCTTTTTCGCCAAGAGGGATCTTGTTCGTTGTTTTAGCAATACCTTTCATAATAAGAAGATCCCTTCTACTGCGAAGAACAGGTCACAAAAGTTCGGGATGACACAGCCGGAAATATATTTATATAAATTTTCATTTTTTGGCGTTCCCTTTCTGAAAAAGAAAGGGGCGGGCTTTTCACTTCAATCTTTTTGTGAAGAACAAAAAGGATTTTCGTTGCAATCCCTAACGCAGCATTATCAAACCTAAAAGCTCTTGATAACATTTACAATTTTTCATCACAACCTTTCTACTTCCCCATTTCTACTCTATATGACTGCAAAAACCGAATTATATTGTCGATATTTAAATCTTGTTGTTTAAATTCTCCAATATTTAAACTGCACACAAAGCTCCATACTTCTAAAATGTTTTCTGATTTAACAGTATAGGGTGCGTATTCAGGATTATCCGAATGAAACTCAAACGTATCAATGCTTTTTTTCTTATCATGATAAATACGTTTATAAACTACTCCATCATTTTTTGTAAGCACAATGTAGGTTTGTCCGTCTTTGATATCGTCCAGTGATTCCAGGTATTTCCCAACTACAACACTTCCATCTTTTAATGGCGGCATTGAATCACCTTTGATTGGGAATGCTCTATGCTTACCAATAATTTTAAAAGGTAAATTCATGATGGGCAGTTCCTCAATAAAGCTCGGATCGGCATATCCGTTTAAATAACCTGCTATGGCTTTTATGGGCACCACTTCCACAAGATCGTTATTATCCTTATCTACTAATATGGGAAACAAAATCCTGTTTTTACCAATTTTCATAAGCGCTTCAGGATCTGTTTTAGACAGGTCGGCACGAACTAAGGCATCAATTGCCACGTGAAAATAATCGGCAATTGTTATTAATAAGTCATACGAAGGTTCTGCTCTTCCTTCTTCATAAGACCCCAATCGTGAACGTGAAATATCTAATTTTTCAGATAATTGTTCCTGAGATAACTTTTTTAGTGCTCTCAGAACCCTAATGTTTTTGGCTATTTTTGACATTGCTAAATATTTTAGCACAAAAATACTAAATATATTAGTAATATTACGCCCAGAAAGGTTATTTTTTTTTAATCCTTCCTTCTTACCGGGATAATTAAATATCGTTTTTATAAAAAAACAACATGCTATGCAAAAACATATAGACGAATTAACTTATGAAATAGTCGGGACAACTATTGAAGTACAAAAAAAAACGGGTAGAGAATTACTAAAAAATGTTTACCGTCAATGTTTAAAAGAGGGATTATTACATGGGAAAATGTTTTTTTTAACAGAGATGAGAATCCCGGTACTTTATAAGAACGAACAACTGGAAATAGATTTTAGGTAAGATTTGTTTGTTAAAACTGTTACCAAAAGAAGATTAAATACTATGCTTCGGAATTTTCTCCCGCCCAGGAGAGGATGGTTAATAAATTACCCTCACAAAACATTATAAAAAATTAATAAGTATCAATTATCAGGGGTACAAATTTCAATAAAAAAAATCACGCCATGGTTACATAATTGGAATACCCCTGATAATCTGATATTGATTAAAAAAATTCGCAAGGATCGTGGTTTGTGAAACGAAAACTACAGGTGATTTTGAATATATTTACCATGCTTTAAATCTTTTTAATTGAAACTGTATTATAGACAGTTTTTAAAAATAATTTATTCTAAAAAACAGACCAAAACATTTTTATAATGAACAACATAAAATTATTTGAGAGCAAAAAAATTCGTTCCGAATGGAATGAAGCTGAAGAGAAATGGTATTTCAGTATTGTAGATATTGTTGAAATACTTACGGACCAACCTCATCATCAAGGAGCAAGGAATTATTGGAAAGTGATGAAAAGCAGGTTACTGAAAGAGGGGAATGAAACGGTTACAAATTGTAACCGGTTGAAATTAGTTGCGGAGGATGGGAAAATGAGAGAGACTGATGTTGCAGATACAGAACAGTTACTGCGTTTAATTCAATCTATTCCCTCACCCAAAGCAGAACCATTTAAAATATGGTTAGCCAAAGTTGGTTATGAGCGTATGCAGGAAATTGCCGATCCTTCGCAGAGCTTAGACCGGGCAAGAGAAAATTGGCAAAACCTGGGCAGAAGCGAAAAATGGATTCAGCAACGAATGACAGGTCAGGAAACCCGTAATAAACTTACTGATTACTGGAAAGACAGTGGAGTTGAAAAACCGGACGAGTTTGCGTTTCTGACTAATATTATTCACCAGGAATGGACAGGATTAACAGTGAAGAAACATAAAGATTTAAAAGGTTTAAAAAATCAGAATATTCGCGACCACATGAGCGAAGCCGAATTGATTTTCACTGCATTAGCCGAACTGTCTACCAGGCACATAGCCGAAAGTGATAAAGCAAAAGGTGTAGATGAAAATGCTGTTGCGGGTAAAAAAGGCGGAAAAATAGCTAAAAATGCACGATTAGCACTGGAACAAAAAACAGGTAAAAGTGTTGTAACCGGAGAAAATTTTTTACCTCCCGTTAAAGAAATAAAAAAATTAAAGAAATAGTGCTATCAAGAAAAATAATTTATAATTCTATTAGCGTTTTTTGAATTTGGATGCCTTTGATAATATAAAATGATTCTATTAAAAAAATGAAATAAACATGCGCTTATTTACCAATTCGAGTAGATTGGCGAAGTGGCGTTTCGGGTATATACAAGTTAGCAGCAACCGTAAGAAGACAGTGCTAACATTGCATTTTAACGGCAGACAACAAATGACAAAACAATTTCGGCAAGGCCGTTTGGCTATCGCTTCTTCAAAAGCAAAAGAGGTGCTATCACACACAATGCCGACACAGTTGCACCACATTGCTTTTGCCCAATAGTACACAAAGGCCGTTTTTCATAGACACAGCATTTTTAACAATTTAAACAATAGGAAAATGACTAAATTAGCCACATATAAAACTTTGGTTTTTATTGAATGAATTTTATAACGCAAACAACCAAACAGCCCCTAAAAGCTTTCTCTCTCAAAGCAAAAACCTTAAAGAAAGCTAAATAGGGATTTTAAAAATCGATCTCATCGCTTTGTTTGGCGAGGCAAGTAGGCACAAAAAAATATTTTTAAAAATAAATTAATAATAAATAGAAGATGAAAAACAATTTTTTTAAAAGGGAACTTAATGAGGCACCAGAAGAAATCTATGCCAAACTAAAAGGGATGTCCGAAGATGAAATTAGAAGCACAATTGATTACTTTAAAGATAATCATATAGCATCACTAAAATCAATCATTGGAATTATCCAGCTTGATACTTTCCCTGGTGTTAAAAATAATGCGAAAATAGAGTATATTGAAAATTATTGCCAAAGCATAATAGACAAAGAAGTAAGTAAAAAATAATTGTCTTATGGAAAAATGATAATGCAAAGTCCCATTAAAAAAATAACTATGTTCACAATCTCCTACAATATCGGATGTCGAAACTGTTTAGTA
>JAIOQD010000214.1 GCA_021413595.1 Bacteroidota bacterium
TTGTGTTTTAAAACGGCAAAAAATATCTTTGATGGAACGCGCCATCACATGGTGAATACCCGGTAATCCATTAGCGCTTGGGGGACCTTCATAAAAAACAAAAGGCGTTTTTCCTTCACGGGAAGTGATGGATTTTTCAAATGTTTTATTTTCATCCCAGGTTTTTTGTATGTCTTTCGCTGTTTGCGAAAGGTTGAGGCCGGTGTATGTTTTGTAGTTTTTCATAAGTTTAAAGTTTTTCATAAGTTTAAAGTTATAAAGTTCAAAGTTTGAAAGTTGTTGTTTTAACTTTTGACTTTGAACTTTCAAACTTTAAACTAAATAGTTGCTATAACTTTTAATTCAATTGCAATAGGTGTTGGCAAACAGTTGATCTCAATGGTGGTACGGCAAGGTTGATTATCTTTGAACCATTCGGCATACACACGATTATAAGTTGCAAAATCATCCTTCATATTGGTAAGAAAAACCTGCACATCTACAATGTTATCCCAATTACTTCCGGCATCTTCCAAAATGTATTTAACATTCTGAAACACGCTTCTGCATTGCGTTTCAATATCGTAAGAAATAATATTTCCTTTTTCATCGAGGTCAACTCCCGGAATTTTTTTGTTGCCACGCTCACGCGGACCAACACCAGACAGAAACAATAAATTACCAACCTTGCGTGCATGTGGATATAACCCCACCGGCTCAGGTGCTTTGCTTGAATTTATTCTATTTTCCGACATTGTTTGCTATTTTTTTAGGACTGCAAATATAATAGGTTCAAGGGATAAAAGCAACCATTGAAAATAGCGCGAATTCCTGCTAAACAAAAAAAATTAAAGAATATATTTTTAGTGAAGTTTAATTGATATTTTTGCAGCAGAAAATTAACTGGGGAATTAGCTCATTTGGCTAGAGCGCTTCGCTGGCAGTGAAGAGGTGGTCGGTTCGAATCCGATATTCTCCACCAATAAAACCCCACATTTAGTGGGGTTTTTGTTTTTGATGTTTAGTCCACATTTTGTCTAAACTTTTGGCACTATGGGATTTGTTGTCGGTTCAAATTAAGCCTTCCACAAAGGTTCTTTTTCCCAATCATTTGGCAAGCCTAATGCTTTATAGGGTCAATATTAGGATACTTTTTTAAAAGAATACAGAGGTCTGTGGTGAATTGATTCCCAGGGTTTACAGTCTGCATCAAATATTTCATACAGCACAAATGCACATATAACATATGGTGCTCTGTTACAGGAGGAACACTTAAAACCCATGGCAAAGGGGGGGGTTGACAATAGTTTAGGTCTTCCCGGTAAATTTTTATTCCACAACCTTCCATGGTGAGCGCAAATATTTCTTATTTGGGCAATCGCCTGCAACCAACTTGGTAAATAAGTATGATTAACAGTTCCCATTTCATCAGCAATTTTATCTTTGGAATTTAGTGTGTGTTTAAGATTTCCATATAATTTTGATACAACACCAAAACTAACAACTTCAATTGTTTTCCATGCTGGAGGTCTTCTGTTATCGGTATGATACTTTTTATAGTGCTCTTTTATAAAAACCTCTTTTGATTGCCTTAACTCTCTATCAATAGTTAATATAGATTCCGTATGCTCTACTTCATTTCTAAATAAATTGGCATCTTCAAACCACCATGGCGAAATTTCCAGAGAAAGGTGATAGATAAGTTTTGTCCTAAATCCAATTTCAATGCGCTCTAT
>JAIOQD010000215.1 GCA_021413595.1 Bacteroidota bacterium
AAATGCACAAACCATGACCCCCGAAATGCTACTGCAATTGGGTAAACTGAGCACAAATGGTATCACAAAAGATGGCAAGTCCATTGTTTACAGTGTTCGCAAGTACAGTGTAGCTGAGGATAAGGCATCAACAAAAAAATACATTATCCCCATTTCAGGAGGAGATCCAAAAGAAATTGAAAGTACAGAAGGCCTTTTAGTGAACGATCGCATTTCATCTGATGGAAAATATAGCATTTCCAGCAATGAAGTGAAGGTGAAAAATATTTATGGAAAAGATGTATATCCTCAGTTCAAAAATTCGGATGTAATGATATACGATAATCTTAATTACCGCCACTGGGACACTTGGGAAGATGGTTCGTTCGGACACGTGTTTTTAAATACCCTAAAGGATAAAAAAATTATAGACAGTATTGATATCATGCCGAATGAGGCATTCGACTGTCCGCAAAAACCATTTGGTGGTGATGAAGACCTTATCTGGAGCCCTGACGGGAAACAAATACTGTATGTTACAAAAAAGAAATTCGGTAAGGACTATGCATTGAGCACCAATACTGATATCTATTCCTATTCTGTTGAAACCGGTAAAACAGTTAATTTAACAGCTGGTATGGAAGGGTATGATATGAAACCGGCTTATTCATCAAAAGGAGATCTGGGTTTTTTAAGCATGAAAACCGATGGTTACGAATCGGATAAAAACGACATAATAGTGGATAACGGAACCGTTAAATTAAACCTCACAAAAGGTTGGGATGGAACTGTTGATGATTTCAAATGGAGCACCGATGGTACAAAAGTATTCTTTACAGCAGCAACTGATGGTACCGTTCAGCTTTTTGTTGTTGATTATCCGGGTAATTCAAAAAAATTACCGGTTGTTAAACAGATCACCAAAGGAGATTTTGATGTTCGAGGAATAGTGGGGCAGGCAGGAAATACAATGGTGGTGGAGATCACTGACATGAATCATGCAGCAGAAATTTACGCAGCAGACATAACAACAGGCCAAACAAAACAACTTACGCATATAAATGATGCCACATACAAGTCAATTACACTTGGTAAAATTGAAAAACGTTTTTTAACAGCTACTGACGGACTGCCATTAATGGTATGGGTAATTTACCCCCCTAATTTTGACCCCACAAAAAAATATCCAACCATACTTTATTGCCAGGGTGGACCGCAATCTCCTTTAACACAATTTTATTCGTATCGTTGGAATTTTCAGCTGATGGCAGCTAATGGTTATATCGTAGTAGCGCCCAACCGCAGAGGGATGCCCGGCCACGGAGTAAAATGGAATGAGCAGATCAGCCGTGATTATGGTGGACAGAATATGAAGGACTATTTAATTTCCATTGACGAATTATCAAAAGAGCCTTACGTTGATAAAACAAGATTGGGCTGTGTTGGTGCAAGTTATGGCGGGTATTCGGTTTATTTTTTAGCCGGAATACATGAAAAACGCTTCAAAACGTTTATTGCACACGATGGTATTTTTGATTGGAAAAGTATGTATGGAACTACGGAAGAGCTCTTTTTTGTAAATCAGGATCTGGGTGGACCATATTGGGAAAAAGATAATGTTGCGGCACAAAAGAGTTGCAATGAATTTAATCCGATCAATTTTGTAAAAAAATGGAACACCCCCATGTTGATCATCCAGGGAGGCAAAGATTACAGAGTACCTATTGAACAAGGATTAGGAGCATTTCAGGCAGCTCAATTATTAGGAATAAAAAGTAAATTGCTTTATTTCCCTAATGAAAATCATTGGGTGTTGAAAGATCACAATGGACTTGTTTGGCAACATGAATTTTATAAATGGCTGAAAGAAACGATGTAATTTTTTGATATGCAAGGTCTTCAACTAGCCTCAGACTGACAGCGCGTGGTCATATTAAGTAAAGCCTATACTACCATTGTTTATTAATCGAACTCAGGTTTTTACTAAGTATTGGTATTATCATTTGATTACGTCATTTTATATTGCTTTTTTTGAAAAAAATTACCCGCTCGAAATGAACGCGTGCATGGTCTTGTAGAGTTTGTCGAGAAAATTGGCAGTCTTAAAAATTTGACTAACTTATATTTACAAATGGTATTACCATTTGATTGGAGCTTAAACAACAAAGCCAATGAGTCTGCTAATCAATAATCCTATGGAGGATATGCCATTTAGCTTATGTAATGGCATTCTCTGCACTTGGGAGGGCTGTGCTCGTTTTGTTTTTTTTAAATGGCCAGCTCACCAAATAAACACCAATAATGATAAGTACGCCTGAAATAATTTTTCGCACATCCAGTTCATCATTATGATAATAGTACACAGCAATAAGGGTTGCCAAAAACGGTTGTAGATAAATATAGATGCTCACCACAGCCGGGCTTAATGCACGCAAAGCATAGGTATTTAAAACGTAGGCAAAAAAAGTAGTTGCTACTACAACAAAAACTATATCCCACAAAATGTTTGAAGGCATTGCCACCCAATCTACTTGTTTGAATTCAGCAAATCCGAATGGCAACACGTAAATGAATCCAAATAAAAACACCCATTTTACAATAGTAAATGTATTATACTTTTTCATTAACGGCTTTACCAAAATGATGTAAAACGCCCAAGACACGGAGTTGATCAATATCATTATATCCCCAGTAATCGTTTCGGAACCAAAAGAAAATGTTTTATTAAAAAGCAAGAGTAACAAAGCCCCTCCAACACCAATAGTGATGCCGGCAATTTTACTGATCGAAATTTTTTCTTTTAGTACAATAGCTGCGATCAGCAATACTACAATGGGATTGGATACCATAATAATGGAAGCGTTGATAGGGCTCGTTAAACTTAAACCTTTTAAAAAAAATAATTGGTTCACAGCCACCCCACAAACAGCAAGCAGAGCAATACGAGGCAAATCTTTTTTGTCAATTTTTTCTTTGATGAACAGAGCGCTTACTATCCAAAATAATATTAATGCTCCACCAACACGCATCATCACAAAAGCAAATGGCTGAACATAAGCAGGCATCACTTCTTTAGCGATAGAATAATTGGCACCATAAATAATATTTACAGTTAATAATGCTAAATGTGCCTGAATGACTTTGTTCATGTGCCTCTCCCCTATCCCTCCTAATTACGATGCTAGGTTTATAATTCTGTCTTGGCTGCTGCAGTAGTGCTTTTAGAATTCCCAACAAATATTTTATTGCCGATAATAATTACGGGGCGTTTTAAAAAGGTGTATTCCTGTAGAATATATTTTTTGTAATCTTCTTCTATTAATTGTTTTTTATCGAGCTCTAAAGCTCTGTATTTAAGGGCAACGCGACTGAACAAAGCTTCGTAGCTTCCGACCATTTTTTTCATTTCTGCCAATTGTGCCGCTGTAATTTTTTCGTTTTTTATATCCTGAAAATCAAACTTCTTATCTTTTAATTCCAGTTCATTAATTATTCTAACACACGTGGAACAAGAGCTTAGGTAATATATCTTTTGCATTATTTATATTTTGGGTAAGGATAACGAATCGATAGTAACCTTAATATAATTTGTTATGGTGATCCGCACAATTCTCGATAAGCTACCATTGACTCTGCGGACAGCCATTTCGAGCTTATCGAGAAATTGTGTGCAAGCATTTAACAGATCTGTTTCGTTAAAATTACAAAACATTTTAACTCCTTTCGTGAACCTTATTCTACAACACTAAGTTTAACCATATTTGATCTTCCTTTTTCACTTAAAGGTACACTTGCAATGTTGATTATAAAATCCTTTGACTGCACGAATCCCGTCTTTTTCAAAATAAATTTAATATCGGCAATAGTATGATCAGTGCTAATGTCTTTATCATAATAGAACCCTTTAACGCCCCACACCAAGCTTAAAGTAGTAAGGATGTGGTAATTGTCGGTAAACACAAAAATATCGGCTTTAGGGCGATGGCTGGCCAATTTAAAAGCAGTATAACCCGAATGTGTCATTGTTATTATAGCTGCTGCTTTTGTACGTTGCGCCATTTTTGCTGCCGTATAACAAATAGAATCTGAAATAAAACGATCGTTATGTATATTTACTTCAGGTGCTGCGTTATCGCGATTATAAATAAGACTTTGTTTTTCTACGTGTTCAATAATTTTTGTCATTGCTTCTACCACCTTTGCAGGATGATTCCCTACCGATGTTTCTGCGCTTAACATTACCGCATCTGCACCATCCATAACACTATTGGCAACATCATTAACTTCGGCACGTGATGGGCTGATATTTGTGATCATGCTCTCCATCATTTGAGTAGCAATGATAACAGGTTTGGACTCCTCCAAACATTTACGCACCAGCATTTTCTGAATAACAGGCACTTCCTGCATCGGCACCTCCACACCCAGGTCGCCCCGTGCAACCATTATAGCATCTGTTTCTTTAATGATATTATCTATATCTAAAATCGCTTCGGGCTTCTCAATTTTTGCTACTACCTTAGTTCTTACGTTGTGATCAAATTTTTGGATCAGATATTTTAACTCAATAATATCTGCAGCCGAGCGAACAAATGAAAGCCCCACCCAGTCTACGTTTTGTATTAAAGCAAAATTCAGATCTTCCAAATCCTTTGTTGTTAAACAAGGTAATGAGATTTTGGTGTTAGGAAGATTTACTCCTTTTTTTGAAGATAAAATTCCACCATGACTAATTACAGCTTTTACCTCATCTTTACCATTCGTTTCTAAAACAGTTAATAATAATTTACCATCATCTATTAAAATATTTTCACCGGCTTTTACATCCTTAGGAAATTGAGGATAAGTAATGTAAACCCGCTCTACTGTACCAACACACTCAACAGTGGTGATGATAATTTCTTTCCCTGCAACTAATTCTATACCGTTATTTTCAACAACCCCAATACGTAATTTAGGCCCTTGCAAGTCGGCCAATATCGCAGCGTGTGCCCCCAATTTCTTATTGGCAGCACGTATGTTTTTTATTTGTTCCAAAACATTTTCATGCGAACCATGCGAAAAGTTAATACGACATACATTTGCCCCTGCCAATATCATTCCTTCAATCACTTCGGCCGAAGAAGAGGCCGGACCAAGGGTAACTACAATTTTTGTTCTTTTCATTTAGTTTTGTTATTATTTCAAATTAAATTCAGTTGAATGTCAATGCTGAGCGAACAATGCAGCTTAGTTAAGGAAAACATCAACCCACAGTCTTCGACAAGCTCTGACTGAAGCCAAACTATCTTGTTGAAAGCCAAAAAATTTCAGAATTTCTCTATAACTGACACAATAATATTGTTAAAAAATTAAATTCCTTTTCGATTTAAGATCTGCGACATCAACCAAAACAGCCGTAAGTATAAAATCCAGCGTTTTGATCTTCTCAATCGTTTCTATTATTTCTTTTTTGGTTATTTCTCCCCT
>JAIOQD010000216.1 GCA_021413595.1 Bacteroidota bacterium
GAATAATTATAATAATAAACTTGTTTTACTTAAATTACCTAAAAATTATGATATTGAATATGTTTATTATTATTTAAAAAACTCAACTTTACAATTGAATTCATTGTTACAACATTAGAAGGGATAGCTTCCGGTTCAACAATTTGGGCCGATTCTAATTCTTTTAATAAATTTTCAGCTTCGACATTAGTAATCGATTTAAATTGTTTTGCATCATTAATACACTTTTTAATCCGTGCAAAATCAAGTCTATTTACAATTATGTTTTTCATTATTATAATTTTTAATTTATTACAAATATAACCCAATATTTCATCAACTACTAAATCAGGACTGCGGTGTTTTTTTTAAAGGTAATTCCCACACCAAGTTCGTTAAGTATTTCAAACGATTTTTTTTACACAGAGTCCGTTACCGACACATGCAGCAAGTTCGTCACTGTTTTTTTGGAATGCAGAATAATCTTCAAATGATCTTGGAACAAAACGGCTTATTTATTCAGATATGTACCTTTGCCCCATATCAGCAACTCTTATGCCACTTGTGCTCCTTTGAATTTCGTTTTGGATCTGATTTTTTGCATCATTGATTTCTCTTAATCCTTTTCCTATTCCTTTTGCTAATCCGGGTAGTTTATCTGAGCCAAAAAGCATTATTATCACTAATACTATGATAAACACTTCACCTCCACCAAGGTTTAAAAATAAGAGAATTGAGCTGATCATTTTATAACGTATTTATACAGAATGTCGTTTAATTAAGGTTAATAAAAGTTTAAAAGCCATGCACACATTTCAACAGGCTCAATGTGACACCGAGCGTTTGTTTTCAACACTTTCCGAAAACTGCGCAGAATAAAAATCTTATTCTTTTTAACTAAACGATATTGATTTATTATTACAAAGTTAAGCAAAAAAAGCCCGATGAATAAATATTCATCGGGCTTTAAATAATTATCAATTAGGAGGCGAATTAATTTATTTTCTTATCGTCCTCTCGATTTCCTTCCAAATCAATTACAACAGGAGTTGCAATACAAATAGATGAATAAGTACCGATCACGATACCAATTAACAATGCAAAAGAGAATCCTCTGATGGTTTCGCCACCAAATATAAAGATCGCTAACAATACAAAGAAAATGGTTAATGATGTATTGATAGTACGGCTTAATGTACTGTTTAATGCATAATTTATCACCTTTACTCTTTCGTGTTTATCTAAATCTGTTTTATTGCGTTCTGCTAAATATTCACGAATACGGTCAAATACAACAACAGTGTCGGTCATTGAGTAACTCATTACAGTTAGAATAGCTGCAATAAAATCTTGCGTGATCTCTAATGAGAAAGGTAAGATACCATCAAAAATAAGGTATATCGAAAGTACAATCAACACATCATGGAACAATGCCACCACAGCACCTAAACCATAAGTCCATTTTTTGAATCGAATAAAAATGAATACAAACATTACCAAACACGACAACAATACCGCCCAAATTGCTTTGGATCTGATATCGCGGGATACCGTTTCTCCAACTTTCTGAGAACTCATCACCTCATATTTAATGTTCAGCTTTTTTAAACCTTCGTTCAATTTAGCTTCCACTTTTGCTTCGGCTTCATCAGTAGCATCTGCAATTAAATAGGTAGTGGTAATACGTTGTTGAGTACTTTCACCGTATGTTTTTACTTCAGGAGCCTCACCAAAACTTTCAGTTAATACTTTACGTACATCTTCAGTAGGCTTTGTTTCATCAAAACGAACCACATACGAACGACCTCCTTTAAAATCAACTCCTAAGCTAAAGCCACCCTTTTGTACATACGAAAAGATACCTAAGGCAATCACTATACCGGAGATAATATAGTAGAATTTACGTTTACCAACAAAATCAATATTGATCTTTTTGAAAGCGTTCTCAGTATATTTATTTCCGAAGGAAATTGCTTTATTTTTACCCAACCAACGATCAAACACTAAACGGGTAATGAAGATAGCACAGAATAAAGAAGAAATAATACCAATGATCAATGTAGTTGCAAAACCTTGTAATGGTCCGGTACCGAATACATACAATATGATACCAAGTAATAAGGTGGTAACGTGCGAATCGATAACAGACGACATAGCATTACCATATCCTTCTTTAATTGAAAGAGCAGTACTTTTGCCCAACCTCAACTCCTCCCGTACCCGTTCAAAAATAAGGATATTAGCATCCACCGACATGGCTATTGTTAATACGATACCGGCAATACCTGGTAAGGTTAATACAGCACC
>JAIOQD010000217.1 GCA_021413595.1 Bacteroidota bacterium
AAGCAGCTGGTCCTGCATTTCTATTGCTCCTAAATGTTGGAAAGTTGCTTGTTCAAAAGCTTTCCCACGATTAGCGCTTCCTCTGCTATCCATTGTAAACACCACGAAGCCACGCTCTGCCATATATTGCAGCCACATATCCCCTCCTCCATTCCATGTGTTTTTCACAAGCTGAACATTGGGTCCTCCATATAAATAAACGATGACAGGGTATTTTTTAGTAGAATCAAAATCAACAGGCTTAAACATTCTACAATATAAATCATCTCCATTTGCGCTTTTTAATTTGAAAACATTCATCTGTCCCAATTTATACTCCTTCAAAGGGTTCTCTGCTTGTTTAATTGTTTGCAATTTTTTCCCTTTATTGTTGAAAATAGAAATTTCTCTAGGAACAACGGTACTTTGGAAATTATCAATAAAATAGTTTGCATCGTTATTTAGAGTAACGGTGTGTGTTCCATCTCCCGATGTGATTTTTGTAGTTTTTCCTTTTTTAAGGTCATAGCTATAAAAATTGCGTGTAATAGGGCTTTCAGCAGTTGAGGAATAAAATATTTTTGTTCCTTTTTCATCAAAACCAGCAAAATCAGTTACCACCCAATTTCCTTTAGTAAGTTGTTTTACCAACTTTCCGGAAACATCATATAAGTACAAATGATTGTATCCATCACGTTCCGACTGCCAGACAAATTGATCCGGATGTTTCGGAACAAATACAAGCGGATGCATTGGTTCAACGTATTTATCATCTTTTTCTTCAAAAAGAGTTTTTTCAAGAAGTCCGGTTATAACATTGTAAGAATTTAATTTCAAATGGTTTTGATCACGATTTAAAACTGCAATATAAATAGTTTGTTCATCAGGGCTCCAGGCAATATTTGTTAAGTACTGTTCTTTAGGTTCTCCAGTTTTCAGGAAAACCGTTTTGCCAGTGCTTACATTATAAACGCCCACAGTCACCTGATGGCTTGTATCACCGGCCATTGGATATTTAATAGCATTATTTTTGGCAGGCCGAACGGTCCAATCAATGATTGGATAATCAGTTACCATTGTTTGATCCATTCTATAAAACGCAAGTAATTTACCACTTGGCGACCAAAATGTTCCTTTATTAATTCCAAACTCTTCACGATGAACTGATTTACCATTTACAATGTTTTCATTTGCGTCATTGGTTACAATTAAATTTTCTTTGCCATCGTAAACAAATAAATTATTTTTCAATGTGAAAGCCACATAGTTCGTGTTGTTTGCAACATCAATGTTTTCTGCGTCTTCGCCAAAATCTCTGGAAGATCCTTTTGTTAAAAGTTTAGATCTCAGATCATACGCGAACAGATTTTTTTCGGTTTCAAACGTAAAGACATCCCTGGTTTTCCACTGGATTAGAGGAAATGTTTTTAGTGATTTAAACCTTAAATTACCCAAGGCATCATTTATTTCTATTAATGACACTAAGGTTTTTAAAGGTTTTTTATTAGTTTCAGCTCCACCTAAAATTAAAATATCGATACTATCTTTTGTATCAACATAAGAATAATTATTCTCGCCCTTTACCCACATTAACTGTTTTAGTTTTGCGGGAGCAAGGGTGGTTTTCTGTTGGATTATTGCATCATCCATTGTCAATAGCTTGGTTTGAGCAATTGTGATTTGTATAAATGCAAAAAAAATGGTGCTGATGGATATAATTTTTTTCATTCTACTATATTAATTTTATTGAGGACAATATTACATTTTGGGATTAAGTATGTCAACAGATTTTTTTATTCTACGTTTTCAATCCATTCAAACAAGTATTCATTTTTGAATTCGATATTAAAATTCAATAGAAATTCAAGATACTCTTCTTTAAATGTTTTCTTTTTGTGATGAGTTTTTTGATTTTGTATGTATCCAATTACATTATCAAGTTGTGAATGACTATATGAGAATGCTCCGTATCCCTCCTGCCAGTTGAATGAATAAGGGGAGAATTTATTTTCTTTAATAAAAGTATTGGATGATTTTTTGATTTCACGAACTAAATCCGAAAGGCAACACGTGGGTTTCATTCCAATTAAGAAATGTATATGGTCGGGCATCCCATTAATAGAGAGCATTTTTTGTCCATCACCTTGAACAATACCTGTTATATATTTGTAAAGACGTTCTTCCCAATTACCGGCAATCAGAGCGTTTCTGTTTTTTACAGCAAAAACAATTTGAATATAAATTTGAGAGTATGTATCAGGCATTTATAAAAAAAATTTAAAATAAAGAATCCAGAGGATTCATACGTTTATAGAAAGTATCTATTTGTACCAATGTTCGACTCCGGCTGGAGTCGCAGAATCTAATGAACATCCTATTTCTATAAACGTGCGATGCCTCCGGCATCATTTTCTAACCCCACAACTACTAATAAATTCTATGGATAGCCCCTTTTATTTTATCTCACCACCATTATTCATATTCGGTTTACTTGGCACAACGAAACTAAGCTCTCCAGCACTATTTTCCGCCATTAAAATCATTCCCTGGCTTTCAATATTTTTTATCTTGCGTGGTGCCAAGTTCACTAAAATTGACACTTTCTGCCCAATAATATCTTCCGGCTTATAATATGCTGCAATACCTGAAACAACAGTACGTTGATCAATTCCTGTATCTATTAACAGTTTCATTAATTTATCCGTTTTAGGAACACGTTCTGCTTCTAAAATTGTTCCAACACGAATATCCATCTTATTGAAATCATCAAAACTAATGTCTGCCTTTGCCTGATTTATAATAGGGAGCCCTGCATTTTCATCCTTAAGTATAATTTCAGCTTTACTGGATTCGGCTTCATTGATCTTTTTAGAATTTTTCAATTTCAGAACCTGCTCATCCACTGTTTCGTCTTCAATCTTTTCAAACAATAAACCGGATGGATTTATCTGATGCCCTGCTAATAATAGATCGGTGCGTGTTGCGTCATTCCATTTCAGATCTTTGTTAATATTTATCATTACGCCTAATTTTTTGGATGTAAAAGGCAAAAAAGGTTCCATCAATACGGTAAGGTTTGCAACTATTTGCAATGATAAATTCATAATTGTTTGAACTCGCATTTCATCTGTCTTTATCAATATCCAAGGCTCACTATCCGCCAAGTATTTATTTCCTAAACGTGCTAAATTCATTAATTCAGCCAATGCTTCCCTAAAACGATACTGCTCAATACTCGAGGCAATTTTTGAAGGAAATTTGGTTATTTCTTCCAGCAATAAAATATCTCCTTTTGTGTATTCCAAAGCCACAGGCACCTTCCCATTATAATATTTATGAGTTAATACCAATGTGCGATTAATGAAATTACCAAGTATAGCAACCAATTCATTATTATTTTTCGCCTGAAAATCTTTCCAGGTAAAATCGTTATCCTTGGTTTCTGGGGCGTTTGCACAAAGTGTATAACGCAACGCATCTTGTTTATCGTTAAACTCCAACAAATATTCATGCAGCCAAACAGCCCAGTTGCGTGAAGTTGAAATTTTATTTCCTTCTAAATTTAAAAATTCGTTAGCCGGAACATTCTCCGGTAAGATATAGGATCCTTCCGCCATCAACATAGCAGGGAAAATGATACAATGAAATACGATATTATCCTTACCAATAAAATGTACAAGCTTTGTTTCCTTATCCTTCCAATACAGCTCCCAGTCATGTTTCTTGCCCTGATTTTCAAACAACTCCTTCGTTGCAGAAATATATCCGATAGGTGCATCAAACCAAACATATAGCACTTTCCCTTCAGCTCCTTCAATCGGCACTTTTACGCCCCAATCTAAGTCCCTAGTCATAGCACGAGGTTGAAGTCCCGAATTTAACCAACTTTTACATTGCCCGAATACATTTGTTTTCCAGTCTTTATGGGAATCAATATATGCTTCGATCTTTGGTTGCATTGTATCTAAAGGCAAAAACCAGTTCTTGGTTTTTTTCATTACCGGTTTTTCACCCGATAAAGTTGATCTGGGATTAATAAGGTCGGTAGCATTAAGAGTACTTCCGCAATTTTCACATTGATCGCCATAAGCATTGTCATTACCGCATTTCGGACAAGTCCCAATAATATAACGGTCAGCTAAAAACTGGTTGGCCTTTTCATCAAAATATTGCTCGGTTATTTCTTCCTTAAAAACACCTTTATCATATAATGTTTTGAAAAATTCAGATGCCGTTTCATGATGTACTTTAGCAGATGTGCGGGAATAAATATCGAAGGATATGCCAAACTCTTTAAAGG
>JAIOQD010000205.1 GCA_021413595.1 Bacteroidota bacterium
TAGGCAAAATCTTATTGACTTTGCCTCACTTATTGAGTTGGAACTTGATTTTAGTGAAGAAGATGTGGAGTTTGCTGACCGAACTGATCTGAAAAAATTAGTTAGCAGTATTCAGCGAATAGTTCAACGATTGATCGATTCTTTTGAAGTAGGAAATGTAATTAAAAATGGAATACCTGTTGCTATCGTGGGGAAACCTAATGCTGGAAAATCAACTCTTTTAAATGTTTTGTTGGAAGAAGACAGAGCTATTGTTTCTGAAATACCTGGGACTACAAGGGATGTGATCGAAGATGAACTAAATATTGATGGAGTATTGTTTCGTATAATTGACACGGCAGGAATTCGAGTAACCAATGATATTGTTGAATCTATTGGCGTTGAGAAAACATTCCAACAAATTAAATTATCTTCTATTGCTATTTATTTATTTGATGCACATGAAATTACAGCTTCTGAATTAAGATTAATAGTAGAAGACCTTCAGCCGCATTTACACAATTCCCAGTTGGTATTGGTTGCTAATAAAATTGATAAAGAAGATATTGAATACATTAAACGTGAGTTTAATGAGTTTTCTGATATGCTTTTTATATCTGCCAAGGAACGTATATATATTGAAGAATTTAAAAAGTATTTGGTTGCTTTATTTGATAACCGCATTGTTAATATTACTGAAACAATTGTTACCAATTCCCGTCACGTAGAAGCATTGCGTCATACAAATACTGCACTGATAAAGGTATTAGAAGGTTTGAATCAGAACGTTACAGGTGATTTCCTTGCAATGGACATCCGTCAGGCATTACATTATTTAGGTACTATAACAGGTGAGATCTCTTCAGATGATTTGCTTGCTAATATTTTTTCCCGCTTTTGTATCGGAAAATAGGAATTTCAACAATACCCAACAAGTTTCCACTAATCATTTTAAATAATACCTAACAATATAAAATTGATTTAGCGTTGTTTACTTTTGTTATCGTACAATTTCATAATTTACCCTAATTTTGCTTTAATTATTTAGTAATTTTACCCTAATTTTGTATCTAAATATTGGAATATTTACCCTAATTTTGTAATATGTTTAAAAGAACCATATTGACTGAGCTCGAAAAATGGGCAAAGAAAAAGAACAGAAAACCATTAGTGCTTAGAGGTGCAAGACAAGTAGGGAAAACTACAGTAGTTAATCAATTTGCTCAAAAGTTCGATCAATACATTTACTTAAACTTAGAGCTTCCCGCAGATCGAAAACCCTTTGATGATTTCAAGGATTTAGAAACACTTGTACAAACATTGTTTTTTTTGAAAAACAAGGAGTATTCAAAAAGAAAGAAAACGCTATTATTTATAGATGAGATTCAAGAGGTTCCTGAGGCTTTTAATGTTTTACGTTTTTTCTATGAACAAATGCCTGAAATTCCTCTAATTGCAGCAGGATCTTTATTAGAAACTATATTCAATACGAAATTAAGTTTTCCTGTAGGTAGGGTTGAGTTTTTAATAGTACGCCCTGTTTCTTTCATTGAGTTTTTAGAAGCTATAGGTGAAAAATCTGCATTAGAGCAAATAAATAGCATTCCATTAAAATCCTTTGCAAATAAAAAATTATTAAATCTATTTCACACATATGCATTAATTGGAGGGATGCCAGAAATAATAAAAGAGTACGCAGAAACAAAAGATATTACATCGTTAAATGCTTTATATGATTCATTAATTGCTTCTTACATAGATGATGTAGAAAAATATGCACAAAGTAATGCTCAAACACAAAGCATAAGACATGTTATTAAAGCAAGTTATTTTGAAGGAGGAAAACGAATAAAATTTCAAGGCTTTGGAAAATCAAGTTACGGCTCAAAAGAAATGGGAGAAGCTTTGAGAACTTTGGAAAAGGCTTTATTACTGAGTTTAATTTATCCAACAACGGCTGCTAAATTGCCAATTATTCCAGAACTGCAAAAATCACCTCGATTACAATTACTAGATACTGGATTGATGAATTATGCAGCTGGTATGCAAAAAGAAATAATTGGAACTACCGATTTAAATAATGTTTATCAAGGAACCGTAATTGAACATTTAGTAGGGCAAGAATTGTTGGCTTGTAATTATAATGCGCTTAGTGCTTTAAATTTTTGGGTGCGAGAGAAACCAACTTCAACAGCAGAAGTTGATTATGTAATTGCTTATGATGGAAAATTGATACCTATAGAAGTAAAATCTGGTAAAGAAGGCAAACTAAAATCATTACATTTATTTATGGATGAATCGCCAGGTAAAATTGCAATTCGTTTATATGCAGGTGAATTGTCAATAGCGAAGGTAGTAACTCCAAATGGAAAAAATTATCATTTACTAAATTTGCCTTATTATCTGGTTTCTCAATTACCAAAATACATTGAATGGCTCAATAAGGATTTATCTAAAATAAAAAGTAAGAAAAAGTAAATTCAAATAAAATTTGAAAAAGAAGATCTTGTATTTTGTTGCTGAAAAAATTCTTATCAACAATACATTTTTGGACTTATAAACAATTTTAAACAAAAATCAGCAATCTGGAAACTTATAAAACTTGTACCTGCGATTTGTGACAGACGACTTGCAGCCAAATGAGAATAAGGGTTCCAAAATGCTGTATCGGAAAGTAAGTTAATTTTGATTAACAGTAATCATCAATACTTAATAGATTTTCATTGATTTCGAAAAAAAGAGAAAAAATTTTTTGATTTTTTTATAAGTTTGATTTAAGCCAAAGAGAATGTCCGAGAACAAATACGATAACTTCAAGACCCTAATAAATAGCCCTCTGGGTGAAGCTTATTTTAAAAGTTTGGCAGAAACCATCCCTCATGTTTTATGCATTGCAGATTCCGAAAACTTTCGGATAAAATATATCAACAGGCAACCAATAGGTAAGCCCTTTGAAAGCTTCATAGGAAAAGAGATTTTTAATTATGTTTGGCCCGAATATATCGTAATTTTTAAACAAAAAATACAGAATGTAAAGGATTCAGGTAAATCCAGTGTGTTGGATTTAGAGATTACTCCGGCAGATGATCCAAAGGGGAAATTGTGGTACAGGGTATATATTTCTATGGTATCTGGCCTTGAAGATTCAAGCGGACGTTTAATGTTTTTAGCTGAAAACATTACAGAAAGTAAACGCACCGAACTTGAAAATATCAATAAAAGTGAAAGGATAAAAGCCATTATTAATAATACCAATGACATTATTTGTTCAATTGACTGCGATCATAATTTAATGGAATTTAACTCCATGTTTGCCAACATGGTAAAGAAGGGCTTTGGAATTGAAATGCAACCAGGAATGCCCGTGTTACATTTTGTTGACCCGGCTAAACATGAACATTTAAAAATAATCTATAAGAGAGTTGAAAAAGGAGAGGTTTATTGTGATATCGAGAGTTTTCAAACACTCCATGGCAATGAAGTTTTCAATGAAACGAGTTATAATCCTATCTATGATGTTGATAAAAAAATTATTGGCATTAATATATTTTCAAAAGACATTACTGAGCGTGTAAAAAGTGAGCAGAAAATAAAAAATGCTTTAAAGGAAAAGGAAGTGCTTTTGGCTGAAATTCATCACCGTATAAAAAATAACCTGGCAATGGTTTCCAGTTTGTTGCAATTGCAGGAAATGAATATCAATAATGCTGAAGTTAAAGAAGCTCTTTCTTTAAGCCGAAAACGAATAAAATCGACCGCTTTGATTCATGAACTTTTATATAGAAGCGAATCATTTCAAAATATTAAATTGAAGGATTATTTAACTGAGTTATTTTATCATTTAAAAATGAATGGTAATACTTTTCTGCTATTAAAAGGAGATGAAGTTACTATGAACCTCTTCACAGCCATGCCACTAGGATTAATGCTTAATGAAATTATGCTGAACTCTTTTAAACATTCGTATAATGAAAAAAGTAAAGGGCAGATAGAGATCTCTATCATTCCTCTGGCAACCAAATTATTGATCTATTATTCCGATTTTGAAGGGAATTTTCCTGATCATATTGATTTCAGAAATTCAAAAACAACCGGTTTAACACTTATTCATACATTTGCTGAGCAATTAAATGGCAGCATAGAGCTAGTAAGTAAAACACCGCCTAAATATTTAATTCAACTACCGTTAAATGAAAATTAATAAAAAGGTACTTATTGCCGAGGATGAATTGTTGATTGCAAAAGTTTTGCGGATGCAACTGGAAAAATTGGGGTTTGTGGTTGAAAACGTTGTGAATGCTGACGAAGCTTTTAATACAGCAAAACAAATGCACCCCGATGTAATTATTTTAGATGTGTGTTTAAAAAATAAAACCTGTGGGCTGGAAGCTGGGAAAAAAATTCGGGAAGCAGGAATTGAAACTCCTATCATCTTTACCACGGGTAATTCCTATGCAAACACGCTTCAGCTTATGACCGATATTAAATACTCCACGGTATTAAGTAAACCTGTGGAATTTGATCATTTGCTTCATTTGATTAATCGATTGTAAACAAGAATATTTGGGGCTTGCTTTTGGTGTGTAAGCAATCGTTTCATTTCAAGAATTAATTTAACATTTAAGATTAAACATTTATTCGAACGAATAATATGCAATGAAAAGGGAAGATAAGGATAAAGCAACTGAGCAGGTTATTGAACAAACCTTGGCAGAGCAAAAGGCTTATTGCAAAAGGTCGAATGATCTCACCATTGACAATATAATTTATGATACTATTTACCTCGAAAAGAAAAGATTAAAAAATAAAAAAAATTCAAAACACAACAGAACTGAAATTGTTTTTTGGTCTGAGATGGAGAAGCGTTTTTATTCTGCTAATACAACGGAGAAAGATGAGATCTTAAAGGAAATAATCGAAAATTATGCACTGGAGATAGCGGGAGGTTACAATCCCAAGGTTTATAACTTTGCTATCAAGATTGTACCCTATCTGTTAAAAGCTATTTTAGTGAAAGAGCCTCTTTGGAAGCTCTTTTCAAAAAAAGGGAAAGAGAAGATCAACAAAAATATTGATATTTCAGGACCTCTTGATAAGATCCTTCACCTTAGTAAAATTGGAACGTTAATAGTCACACCAACTCATCAAAGTAATTTTGATAGTATCGTTATTGGTTATTCTACCTTTATTACCGGTCTCCCCCCGATGATATACGGAGCAGGGCTAAACCTCTTTACTAATCCTATACTTAGCTATATGATGACTAATCTTGGGGCATATAAAGTTGATAGAGAGAAAAAAAATGATCTGTATAAAGATGTTTTGAAGAATTACGCATCTATAAGTCTGGAATACGGCTATCATAATCTTTTTTATCCGGGAGGAACACGAAGCAGAAGTGGGAAAATTGAGGAGCAATTGAAGTTGGGGTTATTAGGTAGCGGTCTTTCCACATTTATAAAGGGAGCAAAAGAGGGCAAAAAGAAAAATATTTATGTAGTACCTTGTACCATTAATTATGAGTTATGTCTTGAGGCGCGTGATCTTATTGAAGAATATTTAGTAGAGGAAGGAAGCCGGCAATTTATTTTGCCAAATGATTCTTCTAATAAGATTAAAAATATATTGGCCTTTGCAAAAAAAACTATTAAAGTTGATACAAGAATAGCTGTTTGTTTTGCTGAGCCTATGGATATATTTGGTAATGAGGTGAATGAAGAGGGGCAAAGCATCGATAACCATTCCAGACCAATTGATATCGACAAATATATTTTGGTTGATGGCGTTCCTGATTTTTCATATCAAAGGGATCGGGTTTACACTTCTATTTTAGGAAATAAAATATTAAAATCGTTTTTAAAGAATAGTGTAGTTATGGATACCCATTTGTTGTCTTATGCATTGTTCAAAATATTTCAAAAAAAATATCCATTCAGCAATGTATTTAAACTGGTATCAACATTTGGAGCTGAATGTAATAAAGAATTGTTGTTAGAAACAGTCAGCTTTTTAAAAGAAATTCTGTTCAAGAAAAGAGATAACGGAGAATTGAAACTAGGTAGCGTGATCTCTACAAAATCTGTTGATGAAATTATTTCTCATGCAAAAAGGCAACTAACTTCATATCACGGAGAATGTGTATTACACGAGCAAAATGGTTTATTTATAAGCAACGATTTGATAACACTTTATTACTATCACAATAAATTAAGTCCATACGGACTCGAAAAAGATTTAAACTTATGGCTACATCAAAAAGTGTAACAGTTATAGGTGGTGGTTCCTTTGGTACTGCTATGGCATACCTCTTGGCTGCGAACAATGAGAAAGTGAAGATATGGTTGAGAGACGAAGCTATTGTTAATTCAATAAATAGTCTGCACGAAAACTTGAGATATGCTCCCGGGGTTATTTTGCCTTCCTCTATTATTGCAACTTCTAACCTTGAATATGCTATTGCAGATTCTTCTTTAATATTTGTGAGTATTCCCAGTAAGTCATTTAGAAAAGTGGCTACTGAAATAGGTCAGTACGTAACAGGAGATCAGATACTGATTACTACAACAAAAGGTTTTGAGCAAGACACTTTTAAATCGATGACAGAATTATTAGCAGAAGAAACTCCATGCCTTAAAATTGGAGCATTAAGCGGTCCTAATTTCGCCTTTGAAATTCTTAGCGGAATGCCTGTAGGCAGTGTAATTGCAAGTAGATTTAACGAAGTAATTGAAAAGGTGCAGAAAGCATTGGGTGGTAAAACCATCAGAATATATGGCAATGAAGACGTTTGTGGTGTAGAGTTAGCTGGCGCTTTAAAAAATATTTACGCTATTTGTGCAGGTATTATTCAGGCCGGTGGTTTTGGTGAAAACGCTAAGAGTCTTATGATAGCTAGGGCATTGAGTGAAATGAGCCGATTCGCATTTTATTTTAAAGCCAACCCTTCTACTTTTTTGGGTCTTGCAGGTGTTGGTGATTTAATTGCTACTTGTAATTCAGAGTTAAGTAGAAATTTTCGAATTGGTCGAAAGATTGTTGAAGGTTTATCCCTTGAAGAAGCGATAACAAGTATTGGTCAGGTGGCAGAAGGTGTTTATACACTTAAAGCAGTTAAAGAAAAAGCTGATAACCTCGGAATTGAAATGCCTATTGTTAATGCAACATATAAAATTGTGTATGAAAATCAAACTATTCCAATGGTGTTAGAAGAATTAATGGCAATACCACATAAGAAGGATATTGAATTTAAATTTACATGCCCTGATTGAAAAAAAAGATTATTTATAATTTAGATTGTTG
>JAIOQD010000232.1 GCA_021413595.1 Bacteroidota bacterium
TTTCACTAAAAAAGGTATCGGTTTACCAGTGCAGCCATTCGGAAATTGAATATTCAACATCATTGCTAATGTAGCAGCAACATCAGTGATGTAAACGTGTTCGGCAGAACTACCATACTGAATGTTCCAACCATAAAAAATCAACGGAACGTGAGTATCATAACTGTATGGTGAACCATGGGTTGTTCCGGTGTTTGAATAACCATCAACCCAAGCAGGTAAATAATTTACAAGAACATCACCGGAACGATTTGCGTTAAAACCCTTTTGCATTAAATAACGAGAGCCTTCAGTAAAGGATGTATTATTTAATGTTGTTGCTGTGAGTACTTCAGCTATGCCTTCTGCATTTTGCATAAATGTTGCTACATCATCCTGAACTTTTTTTAATTCCAATTTTTTATCAGCAATTGCAACATGATTCAAAAAGACTTGCTGATTTGAAAACGAAAGCACCAGCGTATCCCCATAAGATTTTAACAAATAGCCTTTCAACTCCCTTTCAATTTTCGACTCATCAACATAACCAGCAGGGATTTTTAAATCAATTAAATAAGACGGAACCTCAGGTGCTGCATGATCAGCAGTCAGAAACACCAATGTATTATTTTTTCCTATGTACCCATCAATAAATTTTAAAAGCTCTGCCAAATCTTTGTCTAAACGAATATAATTATCTTCCTGCTCAACAGAATTTGGACCATAAGCATGACCAATATAATCGGGTGAGGAAAATGAAACTGCTAAAAAATCAGTTGCTCCAGATTTTCCAAGATTTTCATTTTTCATAACCTCAATTGCAAAATCTTTTGTTAACGAATTTCCAAAAGGAGTACTGCGAATCATGTTCAGACCACCATTAGCTTTCATCAACTCCGGTAAATTATGTGGAAATACGGGCTTTGTTTCACCTTTGGCAATAAATTCATATTTATTATCATCCGGTAAACTTTCTGTATATGTTTCTATTGGTAAGATTGTGTTCCAGGGCTGACTCAAATATTTTTGAGCCAATTCTTTTTTATTAAATTCATTAACCCATACCGGTAATTCTTTCATATAATAAGTGCTCGAAATAAAACTACCAATACTTCCATCATACCAATATGCAGCATTTGCAATATGCCCAGCAGGCAATATAGAACTGCGGTCTTTCAAAGCAATGCCAATTACTTTTGATTTCATATTGGATGAAATGCGTAATTCATCAGTTATGGTAGTGGTAAGCATATTCACATGTGAACGTTTCCCTTCGTTGGCAGTGGTTCCTACGCCAATTGATTTTTTATCTCCGGCACAATATAAATTCTTTCCTGTTGCTTTATCATACCAGTCGTTAGCAATAATACCATGTATTGCCGGGGTTGTTCCTGTATAAATAGAAGCATGTCCCGGACCGGTATAGGTTGGAACATAATTATAATTAGTATTTCTACAGAAAAAACCTTCGTTTACCAAACGTTTAAATCCTTCATTCCCAAATTTATTCCAGTACCTATAAATATAATCGTAACGCATTTGGTCGATCACAATTCCAACAACTAATTTTGGTTTTACTGAAACAGTAGCTCCAATAGCCTTTTTTAAAGGCTCTTGTGCAAAAAGACCAACTGTTAAAATACATGCGATTATACTTACTTTATATTTCATAATGTTTATTTTTTAAAAAATCTATTACCATAGTGGGTTTCAAGCCAGTTAGGAATTATTCAATTTATTTACTAATCTCAACGCATTTGAATAAACATGCCAATTTTTAAATTTAATTGACTGATTATGAAATGCTGTTTGAACAGAATAATTTATTAAAATTCTTTCTCACTTTCAACACCAAACAATTT
>JAIOQD010000233.1:0-5005 GCA_021413595.1 Bacteroidota bacterium
CACTATTAGTACCTGTGCTAATAGCCGATGAATCTTGAAAAGTAATACACAAAGGTTCACATCCCGCAGTATCATTTACTGTAAAATTAACAACTGGATTGGGATTAATAATACTGATTTTAGTAGTAGAATCAACACAACCGAAATAAGAAACAACCGAAAGTTGAACATTATAATACCCCGCGGAAGGATAAAGATGCGAAGTGTTTTTATTTGTACTAACGGGGCTGTTGTCACCAAAAGCCCATGAATAGGATAGTATCGTATCGGTTGCCGGAATGGTGGATAGATCAGTAAAAGAAACAACGCTGCCATCACAAACATTCGCTGTACTATATTGTACAGTGGGCAAAGGATGAATCACCACGTTTTTCGCAATGGTGTCTTTGCATCCATCTATTGAGGTGGCAATTAGCGAAACAAAATATGTGGTTGCATTTGCAAAACTATTTGAAGGATTTTGATTGTTGGCCAATGGTGTGCTATCGCCAAAGTTCCATTCCCAAGCCGAAATACTGCCGGAGGCAACGGTAGAGGAATCGTTAAAATACATAACCTGATTTAAACAAACATTTGTAGATCCAAAA
Source organism: Bacteroidota bacterium (assembly GCA_021413595.1). GTDB lineage: Bacteria > Bacteroidota > Bacteroidia > 2-12-FULL-35-15 > 2-12-FULL-35-15 > 2-12-FULL-35-15. The sequence continues at coordinate 588 of JAIOQD010000233.1, forward strand.
TCAGCAACAGGCATAGGAAATACTGTAATGGTATCTTGCAAGGTATCCGCACAACCAAGATTGGATGAATGGGTGATCAAGGTAATCTCGTAATCACCGGGATTAGGGTATAGATGAATTGGATTCCATGTGTTGGTGTTTATTGGGGAGTTGTCGCCAAAATTCCAGGCCCAGCTTGCAATAGTGCCCGCAGCGGGATTGAGTGATGTGTTGGTTAATAAAACTGAATCGAACAAACAGGTATTGTTGAACGTAAAGCCGCTAACAGGAGGATCAAACGTTTTTACAGGAATGTTTGCAACAGCTGAACATCCATTGGCTGTGGTAGTTACCAATGTAACATTAAAAGTTCCGGGAACAGAATAATAATGCACAGGGTTTATTAAATTACTTGTAACGCCACCATCTCCAAACACCCATAAATGAGAAGTTATTGATGTAGAAAAATCTACAGTAGAAGTACTGGTGAAATGAATAGTATCTCTAAAACAAACATCATTATGAGTAAAGCTTGCTATTGGGTTGTAGTAAACTTGGGCAGTTTTTATAACCGTATCAACACATCCGAAACTATTATTTACAACTAAAGTAACATTGTGCATCCCTGCAGCCGGGTAAATATAAAAAGGGCTCTGTCCATTATTCAGTGGGCTTCCATCGCCCATATCCCATACCCAGGAAATGATGGTTCCTGATAATGTTGTTGAACTGTCATTGAATTGTGTAGCATTTCCATTACAAACTTTTGTTGAAGCAAATGCGGCAATAGGTTTTGGGTGCACCGTTATTATTGCATTTCCTGTTTGCGGATGCGTACATGCGGCAAGGTTGGCGTCCTGCACACTCACAAGGGAATATGTAAATATACCGGCTATTGTTGTTGGGGCCGGTAAAGTAACACTGTCTACACCAGTAGCAGTAACAGTTGGCTGAACCACACCATTTATTGTAAAAGTAAATATATAAGGCCTAACACCACCATATCCAACAAAAGTAATATTCGGTGCAGGAAAGCCCTGGCAGAGCGATGTTGTTCCGCTTATGGTTGCAGTTGGTAAAGGATCCACTATTACAGTTGCAGTTCCACTTTGTGATTGAGAGCAAGTAGTTATACTTGCATCTATTACACTCACCAGTGTATATACAAAAGTACCATCTGCTACTGTTGAGGCTGGTACAATTGCTGTGTCGCCATTGGTGGAAATAACGGTTTGGTTGGAACCACCATTGATTGTATATGTAAAGGTGTATGGGGCGGTACCATTAGATCCTACAAAGGTGATATCGGGTGCAGTGGCCTCCCTACATACTGCTACACTTCCACCAATAGTTGCTGTTGGTAAAGGATTTATTGTTATTGTTGCGCTTCCGCTTTGTGGTTGAGAGCAAGTGGTTGAGCTTGCATCTTGTACGCTCAACAAATTATATACAAATATACCCGCAGTAGATGTTGGAGCTGACACGATGATGCTGTTTCCGCTTATAGTAGTTGCAGTTAGAAGAGATCCATTGTTGATCGTGTATGTAAAAGTAAAAGGCGGAGTACCCACAGATCCTGTAAAAGTGATATTAGGTGAGGTGCCGCCTTTACATACTTCTGTTGTTCCTCCAATTAAAGCAGATGCTAATGGCAGCGGGTTCACTGTTATTGTTGCACTGGAACTTTGAGGCTGCGCACAGGCTGTTGAACTGGAGTCTTGTACACTTATCAGGTTGTATATAAAGGTTCCGGGAACGTTTGTTGGTGCTAAAACAATTGCGCTGTCCCCATTCGTTGAAGTTAGTGTTTGATTTGATCCACCATTAATGTTATAGGTGAAAGTATATGGTCCCGTGCTTCCCGACCCCACAAATATAACACTTGGAGCACCGGAATTCTCACACACGTCTATTGTTCCGGTGACTGTTCCTGTTGGTAAAGGATTCACCGTTATTACAAGAGTATCGGCAGAAGTACATCCTATCCGGTTTGTGCTGAGGATATAGGAGGTGGGAATAGGCGCACTCGTTAAATTTGATGTTGTTAATACTGTATTAGCAATGGTTGGGTCATTTAAACCGGTTATCGGTGTCCAGCTATACGTATATCCTGTTACTGGCGCAGAACTCAATGTTATAGTTTCGCCCGAACACAAAGTGCTGTCATTGCCTAAGCTACGCAATAACGAAGTAATAAGCAATTGTGAAAAATCGCAAACGCAGGAATTCACTGCCGGATCAATAAGAGCGATAATGGAACATGCTTGCCCGGCAGGCGCATTAAAAATGGAAGTAAACCTCATGGTACTGTCCTTTGGTATCAATAGTGTATCTTCTGCTATGAACACATCGCCTGTACTATAAATTCCATCTCCGTTGGCGTCAAAATAAAACTGAACAATTGAATCAGCATCGGTAAGTATCGCCTGCCCTGTATTGGTTATATCATAGCTTATAGTTACCGTTTCTCCACCCGGAGGATTAGGTATTGCTGTGGCAAAGCCATTACTAAGCGACAGGTATGCTTTATAGGTAAATACAGGGAGTGTGGTGTCTCCCGTAATTATTTGCGTTACGCAATTATTTCCTGTTGCAACGCAGGTAATAGTGCTTATACTATAAGTTTTTGCTTCAAAGAGAATAATGCCACAAGCAAGTGCGGGAGGATCCCCGATGTACTCAAAAGAAAAGATACAGCTATCTCCCGCTACGGTTCCTATAGGTAATTTCCATACCAAATAAGTGATCCCACTTAAACTATACTGTAGTGGTATTCCATTAAGAGGAGCATTATAAATACCATTGAAAGAACCTGCTATGAAAGGAACACCAATAGGTAATTGAACAACAATAGAGTCGGTGACACCAAAAGCAGTGGGCCCTTGATTGTGTATAACCACACGTATATTCGAATTTCCTGCACATGGCGAAACATAAGTGGTGCTTAATATAACAGATGTGGAATAAGGTTCTATGGCTCCAATAATATCTAAAGATGGTGACAAGGATATGTCTGGTTCAGTAGCAGACCCACATGCTGCGTTCCCTATCGCAACAAAGGCAACACTGCTGCCTGACGTATAACTACAATCAGTTATAAATTTAAAACGTACTCTGAAAGAATTTAAAATGGTATCTAAAATCCCTTTCAACCCATTTGCACCAATAACACTATCTATGGCTGTAATATCCCATTTCCATTCATTTCCGCTAATTAAGGTAGGGTCGGAAATGGTGATTGCTGGATCTGAAAGAGGATAACTAAATAGGGAAGAACCGGGTATCAGGGTTGCTCCGGTCGGCAACGTTGCTTTAAGAATAACATTATATGCCGTTCCAAGCTGAACATTAACACATTCGGCACTAAATTCCGCAGTGTCACACAACTGAATGCTGGTGGAAGGTCCTTCACTGTTGATTAAAAATGCAGGTGTTAAGGGTGTTAAGGTTAATGTGATTTTTTTTGAGACACAAGGGTAGGTCCCTAGGCCGGTTGGGTAACCGGCATTGCAATTCCACCCTGAATGAACAATCACACTATCGGGGCCACAGGAAATAAACGAAGCTGTTATCCTGAAATGTCGCACATCTGCTGCATTAACAGTCCCAACTTTATATATACTGTCTGTAAGTGGAATTACTATATTGCTATCCAAGTCAACTACCTTTGTTATAGCTACTCCGGAAATAGTAGGGCCACTTATCCAGGTGTTTAAAGCATCAGAAACATTTGATGTATTGGATATGCTGATGTCCCAACTTGTAGTGGAATCAAGAGCAAAAATAGATGGTAATACCGACTGTAAAAATAAAACAGGTGGATCGTAAATAATTTGATCTGAATCGGTCTCAAATACAGTATCGCTGCCCGGCCCGGTTAAATAAGCGGTAGGTCCAAAGTTCCAATCGTACTGTATTCCCTGAGATATGGTAGGTGTAACCTCACAGCTGGGTTGAATGATCACTTCCAATTTTCCATGAAAACCATCATCACTTAAAGGTATTGTTCCTCCAAAACCCTGAAAAAAAGGTTCAGCATTAAAAACAAGTGTATCTGCATTAGGATTTACCGGTACTATTGTTTCCCATGGAGATGTGTTGGAAGCAAGTGTTCCTGCAGTTCTGAGCTGGTTGAAACGTGCCGAAATATAAGTATATCCGGGAGGCACTATTGCTGTTAAGGTTGAAATGTGAGCCCAGTTTCTGTATTCATAAGGGAATAAATTCCCCCCGGCATAATTATTGTCCCCAGGGCCAATACTCAGGTAATAATTTTGTGAGACCGAAATATTATCACAGGAATTTACATAATAACTATCAGCTCCATAAGAATTATAAAAATATCCTATTACCGTAAAGTTTCCATTAAAATTACTGCATTGGTATTTGTCCGCTGCTAATGTTGGCGTAGCGATATTGCTTGAATAAAACTTATTGGT
>JAIOQD010000233.1:5048-11668 GCA_021413595.1 Bacteroidota bacterium
CAGTAACCTTATAGCGGGGTTTAAAAATAAGAGAATCCTCATCTGTATTCAGATATCCTCCAGGCAGGCATCCGCTGGTAATTAAAGTTGGCGCACTCAAGTCATATAAAAAAGTTCGGGTAGTACCCGTTGTGGTTACCACAGGTGTAAAACTGGTGCAGGTGTATAATAATGATCCTCCCCTGTATATAAATAATTGTGCATCAAGAAAACTCAACAAGTTGCCATTGCTTATTGAAGAAGAGGCATAGCAATATTGCAAGGATGGATGCGCAAAATTAGTGTTTACAATTCCGGTATAGGCAGCAGTAATGGTATCACCAAACATACATCTGTTGGTTTTTATTTTTGTAAAATTCAAACTTCCTGCTCCATCCGGAATACCGTCACCCCCACCTGCTTCGTTGTCTGGTAGCCCATAGCTTGTTCGTTTTATTTCAAAATTATTAAAAAACACACCGGCAGGACAAGGGTCAGGGCAAATAATGCTTAAGGCGGCACTTTGACAGGAAACACCTATTTCGCAGGCACAGGTGTTATTGGGGACATAAATTGATTTGACAGAAACAGCGCTTAAGCTATCTATTCCAGTGCAAAGACCACAACTTAATGTAAGGTTGATCTTTAATTCCGCCTGGTTGAGCCCAAAAGGTGGTGGAGCATTAAAAATAGCAGTAACCGTGTTCCCGGAAGCAGTAACTGTATTTGGAGACCAGGTGCTTACTCCATTAAAATGTACGATCCGTATATTCGAATAAGATAAACAGGCGAAAGGAGGCAAAGTAAATTCAAATTTCCAGTATGCCCCGGATCCCACAGGGTAAGAATTAGTATAGTTGGAAAACAAAAAATTAAAGGTGCCGGTTTGCCCATTGGTTAAGGTGGAAGGAGAGCCATCATTTACTAATGCACCATAAATTTGTGAATAGACCCTTCCCCATGCTTCCGCTATTACATAAGTGTTTTGGCAGATGTTTTGGTAGGAGCCTTTATACCGCCAGCCGTTAATATAATTTTGACCGGTGTTTGTGCAGGAATTTGGGCAACAGCTGTAGCTATTCCATTTTAGGTAAATAGTATCTCCCGCAGTGATAAGAGGGAGAGTAAAAAGAACCTTCCCCTTAGGGCTGGTCATACATCCTAAGGCATTAGTAGCCACAGTACTATTAGGAGTGATTGATACCGGGGCTCCCACGATACCTGTTTGAATGGTGAAACTGGCCGGGTCTATGTTTGAACCAACATTACCATTGTATCCTCCACCAGTTGCCTGAAAGATCTCCAACTGCACATTTATAGCATTTCCTAAACCTTTATTAATTATTTTTAATTGCTGCGGACTGGCATTTCCCGCACCAATGCACGAATTCATGGAAGAAGTAGGAGTAATGAGTAAGATCGGAAGGTAATTAGGAAACAATACGTTGGCGCTGGAAACCGATGACTGGCAAGCATTAACACTACATCCCCAAAATGCTTTAAATGCCGATGATGCAGAAATACAATTAAGCACTGTTACTGTTTCACAGATGGTAACACTCTCTCCGCTTTCAAATAAATTATCCCCATCGCCAATACCTAAAAAAGTTGTACCATTCAATGTAATTTTTGCTGTCATTCCAATATTGGTCAACACCCCTTTATTGGTGGCAGTTATTTGAATGCCCGGTCCATGAATATCTGTAAATGTAAAGTCGGTAAGATCTCCAGAACCTGCATTCACAACCGTGATGCAACGTGTAAAAACATCTCCTATATTTCCTGTGTACGATTGATTGGTAACAGTAGTGATGGTAAGAAATGGCTGCTTTACAAGAAAAAGGGAGGTGTTGTGGGTATTATAAGTATGATTATTATTAGCGGTATAATTAACCCGAATATTGTTTTTTGTTATTCCTCCTCCTGCAATAAACGCCACAACAGTACATTGGGCATTGGCCATAAAGGTAATATTGAGGTTTGTTAGTGCAGGAATGTTCGGTAAAAACACTTTTATGATACCTCCAAAATCATTCAAAAATGTTCCTCCTGTGAGCGATCCCGATACAAATTGGATACCGGTTGGCACAGTTATTAATAAGGTATCATTTGTAATTAAAAAAGGAGATGGGTTATATATATTAACAGTAAAAAGTTTCGCGGCTCCGCAAACAGTCAAATTAGCAGGCACAGTGCTGGAAATGGAGATCATATTACCCTGGCCCTGGGAGTAATAATTAAGGAAAAGAAAAATTATAAGCAGCAATCTTTTCATGCCTTGCTGTTTTTTTTTATTAAAATCATTGAAAACATAATGTCCCTCGCAATAGAAGAAAGATGCCCTTATTCAAAAATTAGTTGCATCTGCTCGTTAATAAAAGCTTTACTATTATTAACTTTTTTTTAAGCGAAAATAATAACAAGGCAAAAATAGAAATATTGCTTCAGAAAACTATTGAAAAGGTTGGATATTATTGAAATTTAGTAGAATTTAATAATTGAATTAGGCAATAATGAATAAGATAAAAACTGGAGTTTTATATTACCACGCAAGCTTTCACCCCAGAGTGGTGTTGAAGGGTTTGCGTGGGTCAGCCTATATACTTCTGCAGGATGACGTTCGCACGCTTTAGCCAGAGTTCGCATTATTCAATTTAATTTTTAACGTTCAGGTGTTTTATTTCACTAAAGTTACAGTTCCAATATATTTATGAGCATTACCAAACACATCTTTAAGTGTTACCTTCCAAACATATACATCAATCTGTGATTCAACTTTACCGCTATTTACTTTTCCATTCCATTTAGCATTTTCCGCGGGGACCTTATCTCCATGGAAAATCATGTTTCCCCATCTGTCAAATATCCATAGATCGTATTCGATAATACCAATGCCGGTACCGAAAAAATAATCGTTTATACCATCATCATTAGGAGTAAAAGCATTTGGAATGTAGAATACAAAATCACCTTCAACAATAACTGTTTTATAGGAAGTATCCGCACAACCATAGTGAGAGGAGGTAATTAATGTAATCACGTATCTTCCTGTATCCGAAGGGTATGTATGTGGTGGAGGGTTGGATAGTGCAGAAGAGGTATTATCACCAAAATACCAATTCCAAAGATCTGTTCCCGTGGATAAATTTACCAGTGAAAAAACCGGATCAGTAACAGTGGTTATAAGAGGATCAACAGAAAAGTCAGCCGTTGGGTTTGGATGTACGGTGATGTAACTGCTTTTTGATAAGCTACCAACACAGCCGCTATCCGAGGTAACGGTTAAAGAAATGTTAAAAGAAGCCGTTGAAATAGAATCATTCACATAACAATGCTCAAAAATTTGAGAATTACTCACAGGGCTTCCGTCTCCAAGATCCCATGTAAATGCGATATTGTTACCCGCAGAAATAAATGATGAATCTGAAAAAGAAATACATAATGGTTCGCAGCCTATTTTAGGATTTCCTGTAAAATTTACGATCGGATTAGGATTTATCGTAATTGGTTTTGTAATGGAATCCACACATCCGAAATTAGAAACCACCAGTAACTCCACGCTATAAGGGTTTGCTACTGCATATAAATGGGATGTATGCTGATTAATATCCAAGAGGCTTGCATCTCCAAAATTCCATGACCAGGATTGTAACACATCCGGTGTAGCAATAACCGATGCATCATTAAATTGCACGCTGGTTCCGTCACAAACACCAATGGAAGCTGGCGTAGTGTTGAACTGTACATTAGGTAAAGGATGCACAACCACGTTGTGGGTCATTGTATCTTTACATCCATTGTTGGTTGTAGAAATTAAAGAAACGGGATATGTTCCGGCATTTGTATATAGATAAACCGGATTTTGTACGGTGCCTGAAATTCCATTATCTCCATAGATCCAAAGCCACGCATCAACGGTTCCGCTTGAAACGCTTGAGGAATCAATGAAATTCATATCCCTGTTCAAACAAATATCTACAAAACCAAAATCGGCAACCGGTAATGGGTTTACCAACACAGTGGCTGTGTCGGGGTGTGCTTGTGAACAATTGGTTGAGCTTGCATCCTGTACACTTATCAAAGCATATATGAATGTTCCGGCCGTATCAGTGGAAACAGCTATGTCAATACTGTTTCCGCTTGTTGTGCTTATCGTTTGATTTGCCCCGCCATTAATGGTATATGTAAAAGTATAAGGTGCGGTACTGTTGGCTCCTGTGAAAGTAATAGTGGGTGCCGCAACCTCCTGACAAACAACAGTTGTTCCCGTTAAAGTCGCTGTTGGTAATGGGTTCACTGTTATAATAGCTGTTCCGCTTTGTGCCTGCAAACAGGCTGTTGAACTTGAGTCTTGCACACTAATTAAAGTATAAGTAAATGTACCCACTACTGTTGCAGAAGCGAATATAGTTATGCTATCCCCAACAGTTGAGGTAATTGTTTGATCAGATCCTGTGTTGAGTGTATATGTAAATATATAGGGAGGTGTACCATTAGCGCCTTTGAACGTCACACGCTGTGCTGTATCGTTATGGCATATAGCTGTTGTACCCGTTATTGTTGCGGTTGGTAATGGATTTACTGTCACCTCAACGCTATCCGATGAAAAACAAGCAATAGCCGTAGTAGTTACTGTATAAGTAATGCTGCCGGGATTGGTCAATGTTACCGTAGGATTTGATGCCGTAATATCGCTAAGACCTGTGGCAGGTGACCAAAGATAAGCATAACCCGTGGTGGACGCTGTTCCAATAGTACCCGGAACAGCAGTAAGGCAAGTAAGAATATCAGCACCTGCATTGGATACAGGAATAGGATTTACTGTTACCATAAGACTATCGGATGAAAAGCAACCAAGGGCCGCTGTAATTACTTTGTAAGTGGTTGTACTCGGATTAACCAATGTAACTATGGGATTGGAAACTGTTGTATCGGTTAGCCCTATGCTTGGTGACCAAAGGTAGGTATAGCCGATAGTAGAGTCTGCTCCCATTTGTCCTGCATCATTCGGACAAATAGCAATATCGGCACCCGCATTGGACACAGGAATAGGGTTTACCGTGATCGTAATGGTATCTTTCACAATACAGCCTATTCGATTGGTTGAAAGTATATAAGTTGTTGAAACCGGTACACTTGTTAAATTGGAAGTTGTAAGCAATGGATTGGCGATAGAGATGTCGCTTAGCCCGGTTGGTGGGGTCCAGCTATACGTATAGCCTGTTACAGGAGGGCCACCAAATAAAACAGATTCACCGGAACATAAAGTACTGTCATCTTTTAAACTAATTAATGGTGGTTCTAGCAGCAACTGAGAAGGATCACAAACGCAAGGGTTCACAGTAGGGTCAACAATAGCAATTATAGCACACGCTTGCCCACCGGGGACATCAAATGTAGTAGAATACGACATAGTAGAATCTTTTGGCACCAGAACTGTATCCTGTTTTAAAAACGCATCAGCGGGATCATAAACTCCATTTCCATTCACATCATAATAAAATTGAATAATTGAATCGGCATTTGTTAAAATTGCTTGTCCGGTATTTATAATATCAAAGTTTAAGGTAACGGTTTCTTCAGTTGGAGGATTAGGGATGGATGTAGCACTTCCATTAGCGAGTACCAAATAGGCTTTGTAAGTGAATGCGGCAAGTGTAGTATCTCCTGTATTTATGATTGTGATACAGCTAAGTCCTGATCCACTGCAAGTTACAATACTTACCGTATAGGTGTTCGCCTCAAAAAACACTATACCACATGAAAGAACCAAAGGATCACCGGTATAGTCAAAAGTAAAGACCGTACTGTCTCCTGAAGCTACTCCTGCGGGCAATTTCCAAAGTAAATAACCGTCTCCGCCAAGGGTATATTGTAATGGAGTTCCGTTAAGCGGAGCATTATAAATACCACTAAACGAGCCTGCTGTGAAAGTAACTCCTACAGGCAATTTAATACGAACAGAATCTGAATTGCCAAATGGGGTAGCCCCTTGATTATGAACTACTACCCGCATCGTTGAATTTTCAGCACAAGGGGAAACGTAGGTGGTTTTTAAAACAATAGCTGTAGTGTAGGGTACAGTTGCCCCTACAATATCTAAATTAGGGGAAATGGATACATCTAATTCGGTTGCAAGTCCACAGGCTGCTTCTCCGAGCAAAACAAAAAATATCGTGCTTCCAGAAAGGTAACTGCAATCGGGTAGGATATTAACTTTAAAGGAAAGCTTAAACGAACTTAAGCTATCCTCCAAAAGTCCTTTTAAACCAGCTGTATCAATCTGGCTATTACTATTTGAAATGTTCCATTCCAGGGTACTACCAACAATAGTAGGATCCGGAATGAGAAGAAAAGGGTTTGTTACAGGATAGCTAAGTTTAGAAGAACCTGGTACGAAATCGGCTCCGGATGGCAATGTGGCCCTAAAAATAATATTATAGCCTGTACCCAGCTGAATATTTATTCCTTCAGCAATATAATCGGCCGTGTCGCATAATTCTATGCTTGCAGGCCCCATACTGTTCACCGAGAATGCTGGAGTAAGAGGAGTTAAGGTTAATGTTATTTTTTCGGGGGTACACGGATAAGCATCTATACTAGCCGGATAACCATTAAAGCAGTTCCATCCCACGTATGCT
>JAIOQD010000234.1 GCA_021413595.1 Bacteroidota bacterium
CGAAGTTAATAATGTCATTAGTGGGGTTTGGAAAAGCTGCGATTTCAAACCGTTCACCCTTTAATTCATTTAAACCAACAGAGGAAACATTAATATAATAATATGGATCTGCCTCAATTGAACAACCAGCCGAATCTATTAAAGTTACATAATAAGCTACCGAGGAATTCGGTTTTGCCCAAAACGCATAACTAGTAGAATCTGTCAATCCTACATTGGGCTTCCATAAATATTGAAATGGTGGAAAATTACTACTTACGTTTGTTCCGTTATTTAAATAAATGGAGTCGCCCAGAGAAATATTATAAGTTAAGTATCCTAAATTTATCGTAAAATGTGAAAATCGTACCATAGTGGTGTCTTTACAAACATTGCCTATACTATCTATAATGGTAAGAATAAAAATTACAGGATTTTCTGCTGAGGCAATCACCAAGGGAGTTGCTAGTGTAGTATCATTTAAAAAATCGGAAGCAGTTTTTGTGATTGTGTTCGAGCCTACAGTAACTGTATAGTTTGTTTCCCATTTATATGTATATGGTGGGATTCCACCTATTACTGAAGATGTTGTTCCAATTTGTGTCGTATCAACTCCAAACATATTGGTGCAAATAACTCTATCTGATCCAGAATTAGCTATACATTGTCCAAATGTATTATTGTAATAAAGACTTAATAAAGTTAAAATTAAAATTGATCTTTTCATTGTCTGATTGTTGAGGAATGCTAATTATTGAGTTAAGATCATTCTTTTAGTATCAATTATTTTTTCATTTACAACCAAAGAATAAAAAAACATTCCAGGATTTAATTCATTTCCATTTATACTTATTGCATTGCTTCCATAATTTTTTATAGGAATTGTTTTAATCAACTTGCCATTCAAATCAAATACCATAATATTTGCACTTTGAGTTGTAGTCGGAATAGTATACTTTATACTGGTTTGTTGGTTAAAAGGGTTAGGGCTATTTTGATAGAGCTTAAAACCATCTTTATTCTGCTGTTCGACATCGTTCGAACCAATTGATGATTGTGTGTAAGAATTATCTATTAGAATGGACTTGGTCAATTGAATGTTACAACAAGTATTAACTGCTGATTCTAGTAAATTAATTTTGTTTTGCAAAGTTTGTAATAACATGTCTTTTGAAGTATTAATTGAATCTTGATTATTTGTTTTTGTTTCCAAACTATTATTTTTTTGCTGAAGCTCTTGAATTCCTTTTGTTAAGATTGAGATAAATGCAATATAACTCAATGATTTGTAAGTAACAGCTGGATGAACAACATTACCTAGAGAATCATAATCTGCTAGTTTTGTCGATGTAGTAACCAGTTCTGGCAAAATTTGCTCCACATCCTGTGCAATAAAACCGTATTGCTTTTGAAGTGGAAAGTTTAATCCATAAATATTTAATGAATCAAAATAATACGATTTAGGTTTTAATTGTTGAATAGTTGTTAGGGCACTCTGCACACTATCAACATTTATTTTGAATAGTTGATCTGAAGTCCATGAATTACCAGTACACTGAGTAACACCGTTCACTTCCAACTTATAAGTCGCGCCAGGAGTTATTCCGATACCGACATTACCGTTATATGCAATTCTCATCCTCTCTGTAACGGAATACGAAGAATTATAAAAACCTAATCTCCACGAAAAAAAATTATTTGTAGCTGTTGCATGACCGGCAACATCAAAATAAGCACCACTCCCATTGTTTACTATTGATAATTCTTGCGCTGAAGCCGAGCTATGAGCGAGATAGCCCGCTTTAGTTATACCATACACGTCCACAATTTTCTGGGCACCATTGATAGATGAAGTGGGGCTTGTTGTACCAACACCGACCTTGTTACTTGCGGCAACAGATAATTGAGCTCGACTAATAAAAGAGAAAAATGTTAGTATTGGTAGAATAAGTAAAATACCAAATTTTTTAGATACAAATTTATTTGTTTTCATATAGTTATTTTTATTAGTTTAATAAAATTAGGTGCAAATTTGGTTTATTAAATATAAGCGTATCGCTTCTCAATATCATATTGTTTAGTAATCGTATCAACCAAAATTGAAAAATTTTAGAATTATTTTTTTAGTAACAACCCCATTGTTTATCAAGTTTTGTATATTACAAACTGTTTTACATATATAAATTATATAAACTCGACAACTAGAACAAAAATTACGTTTTATTGTACAATAACTCCTTTAGATGGAAATAAATACAATGCAAAAGAAAACATTTTTTTTAATATAAGCAAGATTATTTTATTCTACAGCGTATTAATTAACTTTAACACTAGTTATTTCTCATTTTTTCGTGATTGATATTAGAATGCAGTGGAAATTTTAGCTCTTTTACTTGCATTGGTGGTGCGTTGGCTTGTGTGAGCAAGTAAATGGGACTCGTCCTGAAAAAAGTTTACAGTTTAATATTCTGTTTTCAAATCTGTAAAACATATAAAATCAACACATCAGCATATTCACACATTGGCTAATTAAATATACCTTTGCATCCTTAAAATAAATCCGATGGAAAATAAAAGAGTTCGTTTACGTTTTGCACCAAGCCCAACAGGTGGTTTACACATGGGTGGTGTGCGTACAGCATTGTTTAGTTATTTATTCGCAAAAAAACACAATGGTGATTTTGTTTTACGTATTGAAGATACCGACCAAACCCGCTATGTAAAGGGCGCAGAAGAATATATCATTGAATCATTAAAATGGTGTGGCATAGAGCCAAATGAAGGTGTTGGGTTCGGTGATGGCCCCCATGCACCCTACCGTCAGAGTGAACGCAAAGAATTAGGCATTTATAAAAAATATGCTGATCAGCTTATTGCAAGTGGTAATGCCTATTATGCTTTTGACACCCCCGAAGAGTTAGATGCAATGCGCAAACGCTTAGAAGCAGCTAAAGTGGTGGCTCCTCAATACAATGCCGTTACGCGCCAAAATATGCGTAATTCATTGACCTTGTCGGAAGATGAAGTAAAAAAACTAATGGATGGCGGAACTCCTTTTGTGGTGCGCTTAAAAGTGCCCCGTAATGAAGAGATTCGTTTTCACGATATCATCCGCGGATGGGTAGTGGTTAATTCTACCCAGGTAGATGATAAAGTTTTATTGAAATCGGATGGAATGCCTACTTACCATTTGGCGCATATTGTTGATGATATTGAAATGGAGATCTCACATGCTGTGCGTGGTGAAGAATGGCTGCCATCAGCACCTGCACATATATTAATTTATCGCTTCCTGGGCTGCGAAGATAAAATGCCATTGCTGGCTCATTTGCCGCTGATATTAAAACCGGATGGTAATGGAAAACTATCAAAACGTGATAAATCAGGAATTCCAATGTTTCCATTAAACTGGCATGATGAACGTACCGGTGAAAGTTACGTTGGATATCGCGAAAGCGGATTTTTTGCTGATGCATTTGTGAATATGCTTGCTATGTTAGGATGGAACCCCGGAACAACGCAGGAGATCTTTTCGATAGAAGAACTGATTCAGGCATTTTCCTTTGAAAGGGTTAATAAATCAGGTGCTAAATTCGATCCTGAAAAAACAAAATGGTTCAACCAACAATATTTACGCAAAAAATCTGATAAGGAATTAGCTGAATTGTTCATGCCTATTTTGGAAGAGAAATTAAAAGGAACACAAGATACAAGACATAAAGATCAAACCTATGTAGAAGGAGTTTGTAAATTGGTTAAAGAAAAATCACATTTTGTGAATGAATTCTGGGATGCTGGAATTTACTTCTTTATTGCTCCAACAGCTTATGATGCCGATGTAATTAAAAAACGATGGAACGAAAATTCTGCAAACTTCATAAAATCTGTAATAGAGCGTTTTAAAGGTTTAAATACCTTTACTGCTGCCGACACTGAAGCGGCATTCAAAGCAGCGGCTGAAGCGCAAGGAATTGCTACAGGACAGGTAATGCAATTGTTCCGTGTATGTTTAAGTGGTGTTGGCGGTGGTCCGATGTTATTTGAAATGGTGGAATTACTTGGTAAGGATGAAGTGGTAAAACGGTTGGAAACAGCGGTTGCGACTATAATCAATTAATGAATTGGAGTATTTAAGATTTAGAAAATTGGAGTAATTAATAAAATTCCAGTTCTCTAAATCACCAATTCCCATTTTTTTTAAACTATCCCACCCTCTTTCAAACGTTCTGCATTTTCAGCCAGTTGGAGTCCATCAAGTACTTCTTGAATATCTCCATCCATGAACAATGTTAAATTATAGAGGGTCATATTGATACGATGGTCGGTGATACGGTTTTGAGAATAATTATAGGTGCGGATCTTTTCAGAACGATCGCCTGTTGAAACCATTGTTTTCCTTCTTTTGGAGATGGCATCCAGGTGTTTTTGTAATTCTATTTCATACAATTTTGCTCTCAACATTTTCATCGCTAATTCACGATTACCAAGTTGTTTACGATCCTGCTGACAGGTAATTACAATTCCCGTTGGTTTATGCGTTAACATAACCTTCGATTCCACTTTATTTACATTTTGTCCACCGGC
>JAIOQD010000235.1 GCA_021413595.1 Bacteroidota bacterium
TACTCGCTATTGATATTGCCTAATGATCATTTAAAGGCAAGCCTCTTTTTTGATATTCAATCCAATTAAGGTATTCATCTCCTTTTCTTTGTTCTACCATGGTAATGCAATCGTTAACCGGGCAAACAATTTTGCATAGATTACAACCTACACACTCTTCTTCTTTAATTGTATAGATATTATATGGGTTTCCTTTCTCCACTGCAATGGACTGATGAGATGTATCTTCACAAGAAATATAACACAAACCACAATGAATACATTTATCCTGATCGATATTAGCTACAATATGAAAATTGATATCCAACTCTTCCCATCTTGTAATTTTGGGAACTGATAAGCCAACAAAATCATCAATGTTTTTGTATCCTTTTTCATCCATCCAATTACTCATACCATCACATAGATCGGTAATGATTTTGAAGCCGCTGATCATGGCAGCAGTACATACCTGTACGAACATTTGGATTTGGAACAAGTGTATCCAAATCAATTCCTGTAACTGATTGTATCGTATTTATAAGAGAAAGGCCATTTGTACCGCCTTCAATAGCTGCTAATCCTCCAGGGACAGCTGAGTGCACATTAGGAGTAAGTTTAGTGATAACAGGAATTGTTGCTACTTCCATTACCCATTCAACCACCATTTTTGCAATTTCAGGATCTTGTCCAACGGCAGCACCCATACCTCTTTCAACCATACCATGCGGACATCCAAAATTTAATTCCAATCCATGCGCACCGGTATCCTGAGCTTTTTTAACCATTTCATGCCAGCTTTTTCTGTCGTTATCCGCCATCAATGAAATGATCATTGCACGATCAGGAAACAATTTTAAAACTTCTCTGATCTCTTGCAGATTTATCTCTAAAGGTCGATCAGAAATTAGTTCTATGTTGTTAAAACCTACTGCTTTTCTACCGTTATAATTTAATGCAGAATATCTGGAAGAAACATTTTTCACCTGAGAACCCAATGTTTTCCATACTACCCCACCCCATCCTGCTTCGAAAGCACGAATTACATTTATTTTTTTATCAGTTGGTGGAGCTGATGCTAACCAAAATGGATTTGGCGATTTTATGCCAAGAAAGTTTGATTGTAAATTTGCCATTATTTTTTTGTTTCCCGCAGATTTCGCGGATTTACGCAGATAAAAAATTAGTTATATCTGCTGTTACATTATTAACTTTTCTATAAATCGTTAATTATCGTTTGCAATTTTTGTAATTTCCCTCTGTGTAAATCCGCGAAATCTGCGGGAACAACTTCCACACTATAAGCCCAAATACTCTAAAATCCATTTTGCTCCGTCTTTTCCTGCTTGAACTGCATCTACCACTTCTTTACCGCCATTCACGGAATCTCCACCGGCAAAAACGCCTTTCAAATTAGTTTCAGATTTTTTATTGATTAAAATTTTTCCACTTTTATTTTCTACGGATGATTTATTTACCAGCTCTTCAAACGGAATTTGTCCTGCGGCTTTAATTACCATATCAACATCTATAGTAAAAGTTTCACCAGTATCAACAGGCGCTCTTCGTCCCGAAGCATCAGGCTCAGCAAGCTTCATTTTATTACAAACCAGTTTTTTCACTTTACCATTTTCACCAATAATTTCTTTTGGACTTGCCAACCATATAAAAGAACAACCATCCAGTTTCGCCAGATCCAGTTCAACATCTGTACATGGTTTTTCATTTTCTGTTCTGCGATAGATCATCGTTACTTCCTTTGCCCCTAATCTCTTTGATTGTGTAGCAGCATCAATCGCAGTCATACCCATACCAATCACTGCAACATTATCACCAACTGCAATTTTTGAATAATCATTGGTACGAAGGTCATAAATAAATGAAATTGCATCAACAACTCCATCCAGATTTTCGCCCGGAATATCCAATGAACGGGCAATACCAACACCTATTCCTAAAAATACTGAATCATAATTTTTTTGAAGATCGACAAGCGTAATATCTTTGCCTAGCTCTTTTTTATATTGAACATCAATACCACCAATAGAAAGAATATAATCCACTTCATCTTTACAAAAATCCGGAGTAACCTTGTAAGCAGCAACTCCATAAGTCATTAATCCACCGCCCTTTTCTTCTTTTTCAAAAATAGTAACATCAACCCCTTGAAGAGAAAGTGCATGTGCACAAGCCAATCCGGCTGGACCTGCGCCTACAACAGCAACTTTTTTTCCATTGGAAGATTTACGTTCAAATAGTTTCCATTTTCCTTGTATTGCTTTTTCGGTGGAATAACGTTGAAGTTTAGCTATTGAAATAGGCTCTTCTTCAAGTAGATTATAAACACATGCACCTTCGCAAAGTTTTTCTACCGGACATACTTTAGAACACCCTGCTCCCATAATGTTGGAGGAGAAAATTGTTTTTGCCGAACCTCTAATATTTCCAGAAGATATTTGTTTAATAAATAAAGGAACATCAATGCTGGTAGGGCATGATTTAGTGCAGGGGGCATCATAACAATTAATACACCTGTCTGCTTCAATCATTGCACCCTCAGTATGTTCAAAAGGAGGATGAACGTCAGAGAATTTCTCTGCTAAAACTTCTTTAGATAAACGGTTATTTTGGATTGACATTTATAATTTATGTTTAATGTTAAATGTTGTGTGTTTGTGTGTTGAATGCTTACAATTATAATTTATCATTCAGCATTTAAAATAATTTTTAAAGTTGAGTTGATGATTCTGTCACTTCTTTTTTGACTAGAACAGTTTCTCTTGGTGCCATTACTAAAGCGGTACCTTCTATAACTGCTTTCTGATCCTGATTTTTACAAATTGTGCTCAAAAGTACCTGACTTCCTTTAGGAAAATCAATCACCTCAATATGAGCTGTAATTATATCATTCATAAAAACCGGAGCCAGAAACTTCAAATTTTGACTCAAATAAATTGTTCCGTTACCTGGCAATTCCTTTGCTATTGCAGCTGATATAAGGCTTCCAACTAGAAACCCATGAGCAATTTTTTGTTTAAAAATACTATTCTTTGCATACTCTGCATCAAGATGGATTGGGTTATCATCTCCGGAAATTTTCGCAAACAGGGTAACTTCTTCTTCTGTGATCGATTTAGTAAATTGAGCCTTATCCCCAATTTTCAAAGTCTTAACGTCAGCCATAGGATATAAGTTTTACAGGTTTAGATGCTCTCTAAATCTCCCCAAAAAGAAGACTTTAAGAGGGATTTTCAAATTTACAACTCGATTTCTATTTTTTTTTGAAAGCCATTAATTATAACGTCTCCTTTTCTTGTTTGAAGAAAGGTTGGGAGGGGCTTTATAGTTCCGTCAATCTTCCATAAGTCTCAGGTCTTCTGTCTCTGAAAAA
>JAIOQD010000206.1 GCA_021413595.1 Bacteroidota bacterium
GGAATTATTTCAAGTGAGTCCACTATTCGTGTTTTGCTGACCAACGAAGTGGAAGGACCTGTTGAAATTGGAAAACCAATTGAAAAATTATTGTTTGATTTTTCTCCTTCTATCAAAGGAACTGCGGTATGGTTAGATAGCAGAACCATTGGATTTCGCCCGGAAACCCCCTTGCCAAGTAATATACATTATGAAGCAGAATTTAATTTGTCAGCTATTTTGAAGGTTCCCGATGAGTTTGAAACATTTGATTTTGATTTTCAAACCATGCAACAATCATTTGAAGTATATGTTGATGGAGTTACCACTACCGATAAAAAAAGTCTGAGAACACAGCGTTTGGATGGTTCTCTTGCTACTGCTGATGTGGCCGATCCTTTGCTCGTAGAAAAATTATTAACTGTTTCCCAAAACAGTAAAAATCTTGTTATTACATGGATCCATGAAGCAAACAGAACAACTCATCGTTTTTCTGTGGATGGAATATTGCGAAGTGAAAAACCGGAGACAGTTGAATTAAAATGGGATGGAGCGCCATTAAATCTTGAAATTAAAGGAAATAAAACCGTGGAAATTCCTGCACTTGGCGATTTTAAAGTAGTGGATGTAAAGGTGATACAAAGCCCTGAACAATACGCTATATTGCAGTTTTCTGATCCAATCATGGAAAATCAAACCCTTAACGGATTGATCACTTTAACCGGTGGGGCTGCATTAAAATATATTATCGAAGATAACGAAATACGTGTTTACCCGCAATCTCGCCAAAATGGTGCACGTACTATCACTGCTGAATTAGGTGTTAAAAATATTTTAGGAACATCCTTACGTGAACGTTATGTGATGGAAATAATGTTTGAAGAATTAAAGCCTGAAATTCAATTGATAGGAAAAGGTGTGATCTTACCAAATTCCAATGGTTTGATATTCCCATTTAAAGCAGTGAGTTTAAAAGCAATTGATATAAAGATTTTGAAAATTTACGAAAAAAACATTCCTCAATTCTTACAAATAAATAATCTTGAAGGTGATCGTGAATTAAGACGAGTAGGAAAGGTTGTATTGAAAAAATCAATTCAGTTAACGCAAAAAAGTGCTTTTGACTTAGGTAAATGGAATACTTATTCATTTGATCTCGCAGAATTAATAAAAACGGAACCCGGTGCTATCTATAAAGTAATAATAAGTTTCAAAAAAGAATATTCAACTTATAAATGTGATAGTACCGATACAGAAAATAATGATGAATTAGGCATGCAGGAGGTTTCAGATGAAGAGGTAGGCGAGGATGATGAACATGAATGGGATTATTATGGAGATTATTATTATGATGATTATGAATATTACGATTATGATTATCGCGAAAGAGATAATCCTTGTAATTCGGCCTATTACAGGAATAAAGAGGTGAAGCGCAATGTATTAGCTTCCGATCTTGGTTTAATTGCAAAACGTGGAACAGATGGTTCCATGAATTTTATTGTTACCAATTTAATAACTACAAAACCTGTTTCAGGAGCAACCATCGAATTATTAGATTATCAGCTTCAGGTGATGAAATCACTTAAGACCAATGGTGATGGTATGTGTGATGCTGTATTTAAAAAGAAACCATTTTTAATGGTTGCTAAAGTTGGCGAACAACGTGGCTATCTGAAATTGGATGATGGTTCGGCTCTTTCACTAAGTGCATTCGATATTTCGGGTGAACAGATACAAAAAGGAATAAAAGGATTTATTTATGGTGAGCGTGGAGTATGGCGTCCGGGGGATACATTGTTTTTATCATTTATCCTTGAAGACAAAT
>JAIOQD010000236.1 GCA_021413595.1 Bacteroidota bacterium
TCGTGAAAACCTTGTGAGCCCTAATCATTTTTTATTTTCTTCGGGTAATTAAATTCTCTTTCTTTTTCCCCACCACATGATAAAACCGGTAATGGGTAAACTAGCTGCAATCAATGCAGCAAAAAATACAATTATCTCACCAATTGTGCCAAAAACTTTTCCGGTATGTATAGCCAAATTGGTGGCTTTTAGCTTATCACCTGTAGAAGTGTTTTCATACAATTGCGCTTTGATCAAGTTCCCGCTATATTGATCAAAAAGTAGTTGGTCTTGTTTTTTATAAAAACCATTATTTTCATAACGTATTGTTACCTTATAAACTCCGGCAGAATCTTCGGGCATAGAAATGAAACATTCTTCGCTTTGTGTATATAAATTTCCCGTTTTTTTAATTACATCATCAATAGTGATAGGTAAGGCATTTGCAGTATAATTGGAATGCAACATTTTTCTTTCTTCTTTTTTTGAATTGCTGAGCCAATACATGCTGTTTTCGACCCACTTAAATGACCAAATAATGCCGGTTAATGCAGTAAAAATGATGATCCAGGCAGCATAAAACCCAAGCACACTATGTAGATCATAGTTACGTTTTTTCCATCGTACATTTCGTGAAATAGAAAATTTTTGTTTCAGTATTTTTTTATTTTGAGGCCACCATAAAACAATTCCGCTTATTAACATTCCAATAAAAATAAGTGCGGTACTGCCGGTAATTAATTTTCCGGGTTCACCTAAATAAAGATGCCTGTGGATTTTTAATATCGTTCCAAAAAAATCTGTGTCTTTATTAGCAGTGCCTAATACTTCCGCTGTATAGGGATTAACATAGACCGATTGTTTATTTTTAAGGATTATTTCCACACTACTCAAAGAATCAGATTTTATTCTGATATTTTTTATTCCCGGTTTTGGGTGCTTTCTACGAGCAGCATCAATAAGTTCAGTAAATGATACTTTGGAAATACCACCTGCTTTTACAAATAATACATCTTCATATACGATGTTTCTTACTTCTTCCTCTAAAGCATAGATACATCCCGTTATAGCAACCGTAAATACTATAATACCACTCAGTAATCCAAGTATAAGATGAAGTTGTTTGATGAGTTGTTTAAATCGCATAAAATTTTCTCGAAAGTTGTTTATTAAGGGCTGTTCCAAAAATTAAAAGAAAGAATATTTACCGCAAAGTCGCAAAGTTTTGATTTTTAGCAGTTTTTTTTCGTTTGCGTCTTTGTGTCTTTGCGGTGAATCGCCAAAGGCGATAAAAAAAATCATTTTTCATCTTAAAAAATCTTAATAAATCTGCGTACCATCCCACATAGGAATTACAAATTATCCAAAATAAAATTCGTCATTTTTGTGTATAGATGCAAACGGGTATTGCCTCCTGAAATTCCATGGTTCTTATCGGGATATATAAACAGATCAAACTGTTTATTTGCATTAACCAATGCGGTTACCATTTGCATTGTATTTTGATAATGAACATTATCATCGCCACTTCCATGGATCAGTAGGTATTTCCCTTTTAACTTATTAACATAATTGATTGGTGAGTTATCGTCATAGCCATTGGCATTTTCCTGAGGAAGGCTCATAAAACGTTCTGTGTAAATATTGTCGTAATAACGCCAGTTGGTAACAGGAGCAACAGCAATAGCTGTTTTGAAGTAATCTGCACCTTTTGTAATACATAATGAGCTTAAATATCCTCCAAAACTCCAGCCAAACGTGCCAATTCTAGTTTTATCAACATAAGGTAAGGTACCTAAATATTTGGCTGTTTCTATTTGATCGGCCACTTCTAATTTTCCCAATTGTTTATAGGTGCATTTTTTAAAGGCTACTCCTCTGTATCCTGTACCTCTATTGTCCACACACATTACTATATACCCTTTTTGGGCAAGCATTTGGTGCCAGAAATAACTACTACCATCAAAACTATTATTTACCATATTGCGCCCCGGCCCTCCATAAAAAGTAAGAAATACAGGATATTTTTTAGAAGGATCAAAGTTTTGTGGTTTGATCATCCAGGCATTTAATTCAATACCTTCGGTAGTTTTGAACATAAATAATTCCTTTTTGCTCAAATTAAATTCTTGCATCTTTTTTGTTAAGGCTTCATTATTTTCAAGTATTCGAATCAGATTACCTTTTACATTATAAATAGCGATCGAATTTGGAGAATTTGCCGAAGAGAAGATATTGATATAATTTTTCATTCCGTTACTGAACTCAGGCGTGTGTGTCCCTTTTTCAATTGAAATTTTTTTCTTTCCGCTTCCGCTCATTTTGATTGAATAGATATCTCTTTCTGTGGCTGTTGTTTCAGAGGCCGTATAGAAAATTGTTTTTGTTTTTTCGTCAATGCCTTTAAAATTTACCACATCCCAGTTTCCTTTAGTGATTTGGTTTACCAGCTTTCCACTCATATCATATAAGTATAAATGGTTAAAACCATCCTTTTCATTTATTATAATAAAGTTGTGTTTATCATTGGTGAAATATACATAATCTCCTTCTCCTTCATGTATATCTATAAAAGTATCGCTGGTTTCAGAATAAATGATTTTAGTTTCACCGGTGCCGGCATTGGCAAACATCAGATCTAATTTATTTTGATGGCGGTTCATTCGAACTATCGAAACTGTATTTTCATCCATTGTCCATTTAACACGTGGAATATATTGGTCGGTTTCTTTTCCAATATCCATAAGCTTATCCGAAGCACTTGCTAAATCATAAACGTGAATTGTTACAACAGAATTATCCTCCCCGGCTTTCGGATATTTAAATCGGTATTGAGTTGGGTATAATTTGTTGTTAAATTCATCAAATGAAAATTCTTTTACTTTACTTTCGTCAAATTTGTAGTAAGCAATTTTTTTACTGTCGGGGCTCCAGAAATAAGCTACTGAAAAAGCGAACTCTTCTTCATGTACCCAGTCAGTAGCACCATTGATGATATTATTTTGATTTCCATCAGTTGTAACTTGTGTTTCCTTACCGGAGGTCAGATCTTTAATAAATATATTATTGCTACGTACAAATCCCACTTTACTACCATCCGGTGAAAAGCTGGCATGCATTTGTTTTTCGCCTTTGGTAACAGGGCTTAGCATTTTTGTTGTACGATCGTAAACATAATAGTTTTCACGAGTAGAATGGCGATAAATTTGCTCTGTTTCGGAAGCAATCAACATTTTATTTTCATTCGCACTGAATT
>JAIOQD010000237.1 GCA_021413595.1 Bacteroidota bacterium
CCTTTTTTGTTTAAAGATTGGAACACCCAACCTAAAAGCCGATAATTATTTTTTCAAAAATTGGAATGCCAAAATGAGTTTTGTTAAATTAAAATCATACATTTATCAGGAGTTTAATATCAGAATGAAATATGTGTGAAGAATAATATTATTCATATTTTATTTGATTAAAATTTAAACAGATACTACAACCTGAAAATTTTTAAACGGAAATAATTTTATAAAAAATGGCTGAAGCTTTTATTTTTGATGCAGTGCGTACCCCAAGGGGAAAAGGAAAAAAAGATGGGACTTTACATGAAGTACCTGCTTTGCGATTACTTACCACAACATTTAACGCTATCCGCGAACGAAATAATCTGGATACTTCTTATGTAGAAGATGCCATCATAGGTTGCGTTACTCAGGTGGCTGAACAGGGCTCTGACATCGCTAAAACTGCCGCTATTGCTGCCGGTTACAGCAATAATACTGCGGGTGTTTCATTGAACCGTTATTGCGGTTCCGGATTAGAAGCTATTAATCAAGCATCGGCATACATCATGTCGGGATTTACTGATCTGATTGTTGCTGGAGGAGTTGAATCCATGTCACGTGTACAAATGGGTGCTGATGGGTTTGCTTTGTTTTCAGATCCTAACATGATTCTGAAGCATCATATTGTTCCGCAAGGTATCTCTGCCGATTTGATCGCTACCAAATATGGTTATGGGCGCGCGCAGCTTGATGCGTTTGCTGTTGAATCGCATAGCCGTGCTGCATTAGCATGGGAAGAAGGACGATTTAACAAGTCAATTGTTGCCGTAAAAGATATCAATGGCATTACTATTCTCGACAGAGATGAAATGGTACGTGCCGATACCAATATTCAAAAACTTTCATCCATCAAACCAGCGTTTGAAATGATGGGAGCAATGGGAGGGTATGATTCTGTTGCCATACAGCGTTACCCTGAAGTGGAAACAATGCTTCATCCTCACCATGCAGGTAATTCATCGGGCATTGTGGATGGAGCATCACTGGTGCTTATCGGAAGTAAAAAAATCGGTAATAAACTCAACCTGAAGCCTCGTGCAAGGATCCGTTCTTTTGCAGTGGTGGGTGCTGAACCTACCATAATGCTTACTGCTCCCGGCCCTGCTTCTATCAAAGCGTTAAAAAAAGCAAAAATGAATGTTTCGGATATTGACCTATTTGAGATCAACGAAGCATTTGCTGTAGTTCCTATGCGTTTTATGGAAGAGATGAATGTATCTGCCGATAAAGTAAATGTTAATGGCGGAGCCATTGCCATGGGACATCCACTTGGTGCAACAGGAGCTATGCTTATTGGAACTATTCTGGATGAACTGGAAAGAACAAATAAACAAACTGGCCTTGTAACGCTTTGCGTTGGTGGCGGTATGGGTATTGCAACTATTATAGAGAGAGTATAATTTAACAATAAGCAATTGTGCAGTAGGCAACTATTGCTGGTTTCAACAATTGAAATCAAATAATTAGTTAAACACCACTCTCTTTCTCCAATAGGTGAGTGCTTAAGACTGAGGTAAATCATCAAATTATCAAATCAACAAATCATCAAATTATTTGGACATGATACACTACACAAAAGACTCAGACGGCATAGCAATAATAAGCTTTGACCATAAAAATTCATCCGTAAACGTGATCGATGGCGACTTGCTTACCGATTTCGAATTACATATCAGTAATGCTATTTCAGACGCTTCGGTGAAAGGACTCATCATCACTTCTTCGAAAAAAGATTTTATGCTTGGCGCTGATCTGAAAATGATCATGGGTATTAATGAGCCTAAAAAAATTATGGCGATCACCAACCGCTTACATGCTGTTTTGCGTAAAACGGAAACCGGTGGTAAGCCTATAGTTGCTGCTATTAACGGAACTGCACTTGGAGGTGGTTATGAAGTTTGTTTGGCCTGTCATTACCGTATTGCGGTGAATGATCCGAAGATACAAATTGGCTTGCCCGAAGTATTGCTTGGTTTACTTCCGGGTGGTGGTGGCACACAAAAATTACCGCGTATGATAGGCATTCAGGAAGCATTACCTTTTTTGCTTGAAGGGAAAAAGCTTCGTCCTGAACAGGCCTTAAAAAACGGTTTGGTAAACCAATTGGTGGATACCCAGGAGCAGCTGATCCCTGCTGCAAAACAATGGATACTAACTGTTGGTAAATCAGTTCAACCATGGGATGAAGAAGGATTTAAGA
>JAIOQD010000238.1 GCA_021413595.1 Bacteroidota bacterium
GCAGTTCCAAAAATTCATTATCAAAACAAAAACATTACCACTAAGGCAATAGAACACGCAGAAACACTAAGGAATTCTCTGTGAGGCTTTTGAACTTAGTGTCTTAGTGGTTATTTTTTTTAATTTTTAGAACTGCCCATAAGTCTAAATTCATTGTGATATTTAGAACGAGATTTTGGATTATGTTTATATCCATAACTTGTTGAGAATTGCGGCTGATTAGATCAACGAATTAAATATATAGAATAAAACCACCTCTTAATCTTAAGATTTTTCTTCCCAAATCATACAAAGATTCACAATTGTTTCAACAGCTTTTTGCATATCTTGTATTGAAACCCATTCATGTTTAGAATGAAACGCATGTTCACCTGCAAAAATATTTGGACAAGGCAATCCCATATAAGAAAGACGAGAGCCGTCTGTTCCCCCTCTGATACTTGATAATACGGGCTCAATACCTGATCTGCGAATTGCTTCCAAAGCATTATTTACTATTTCAGGTTTTTTATCTAACACTTGTTTCATGTTACGATATTGTTCTTTCACAGTTATATCGTACCTAGAGTTCGGATAGTTTTTAATTACGCTGTTCGTTAAATTTCTTAAAAAATCCTCTTGTGTTTTTAATTCTTCTTCATTAAATGCACGAATGATAAATTGAATCGTTGATTCTTCAATAGCCCCTGAAATGCCTACAGGGTGAACAAATCCTTGCATTTTTTCTGTGCTTTCAGGACTCATTTTATCTTTTGGTAATGCGGCTACAATTTCACTTGCAATTTTAATTGCACTTTCCATTTTGTTTTTTGCAAAACCCGGGTGTGTGCTTACACCATGAATATGTATTGTAAGACCATCAGCCGAAAATGTTTCGTTCTCTATATGTCCGAGTTCCTCACCATCAATAGTATAACCGTAGTCAGCACCTAACTTTTCAATATTTACTTTATCTGCTCCTCGTCCGATTTCTTCGTCAGGAGTAAATAAAATTTTTATTGTTCCATGTTTTATTTCAGGATGTTTTATTAAGTGGTGTGCTGCATCCATGATCTCTGCCAGGCCGGCTTTGTTATCTGCACCAAGCAAAGTAGTACCGTCAGTGGTAATGATGTCGTTACCTATTTGTTTTAATAAGGATGGATGTTCAGCTACTTTTATGATTTGTGTTTTATCATTCAGTAAGACTATATCTTTCCCATCATAATTTTTATTCACTTGCGCATTCACCCCTTTACCGGAACAATCAGGAGAAGTATCCTTGTTTTTCTGTTGAAGGGCAAGTAGGGGATGTTGGATCGCTTTGTGTATCTATTTTTGTATATTTAAAAAAACGATCGGTTACAGTGTGAATGATGTTCATAAGAGCCTCCTTATCTTTCCTCCTTATTGGAGAAAACTTTTTTTAGTTTTGAATAATTAATTCGTACTGCGAATTACAGTATTTTTGTTGAATAAACAAAGTATGTTTATCGATAATAGTAATTTCATTTCGCAAAATAACTACCAATGGAAAGTTTGAAAGGTTCTAAATACAAACGTCTTAGCAACGAAGAATTACAGGCATTAGAAAAGGAGTTCATCAACTTTTTATCTTCCATGCAAATAACGGGATCTGATTGGGAAAAAATGAAAAAAAATGAAGTTGAAAAGGCAGAAGAATTAATTGCTGTATTCAGTGATGTGGTATACGATAAAGTATTAACAAAAATAAAATTTCTTGAATATCGTGATCAAAAAACTTTGAATCTTTTTAGATGTATGGACGATAAAATTGCTTTGGTTGGTTTGCGTGTGAAAGAACATAGTTCTTTAGATCTAACGGCTCCCGATATATTCAGTCAATGGACCAATGACAATACAAGTTCAATAAACGTTATTAAAACGGAAAAAAATTACATGAAGGAAAGAGGGGTAGAAATATTTGAATTGTTGCAAACCGGCTGTTTGATCACAGATGATAAGTTATTTAATTTATTGATGGGGATGGTATAATTGATATATCTGACCCTTTAGGTTATTTAGTTGGAAATTAAATTATCGGCCACTAAATTTTTAAGGCTTTATCGGAATAAAAACATTTCTCCCATTCAGTGCTTTTTCGTAAAGTATCTTGTTTATTACTGATGTTCTATCTAATTTATAAGATTTCTCTATTTTGAAATGCGATCAGAATGACATTCTGATTTTAAAATCATTTTATTGAATTAGGCAATAATGAATAATATAAACACTACAGCTTGATATTGCAACGTGCGCTGTCACCCAGTGATGTCGAAGGGAGTGCGTAGGGCAGCCCATATACTTCGACAGGCTTCTTCAGAGAAGAACCTTCGTACGATTTAGCCTGAGTTCAGTTAAAACGATTATAAAACTATTACCTAATTCAATCATTTTATTCAATAATTATCAACAATTATGTGTGAACGTAATTAAGAAATTCTTCAATTTCTAATGACTAATTATGAGTATTTTTGTGATTATGAAAAATCGTAAACCGCTTATATTAGTGACCAATGACGATGGAGTTACAGCTCCTGGAATTGCTGCTTTAATTGAAGTAATGAAAACATTAGGCGATGTAGTAATAGTAGCACCGGATAAAGCTCAATCGGGGATGGGACACGCGATTACTATTAATTCGACATTACGCATCAATAAAATTAAAATATATAATGTAAAAGCAGAGTACAGCTGCACCGGTACACCTGTTGATTGCGTTAAATTTGCCGTGAATAAAATAATGCACCGGAAACCCGATCTATGTGTTTCAGGTATAAATCATGGTACTAATATGTCAATCAATGTAATTTATTCTGGTACCATGTCGGCCGCTGTTGAAGGTGCAATTGAGGGCATCCCTTCTATTGGCTTTTCACTTTCAGATAATTCAATTGATGCTGATTTTGCTGCCTGCAAGAAAATAGTGAAATCCATTGCTTCAAAAGTTCTGAAAAATGGACTGCCTGCTGGTGTTTGTTTAAATGTAAACATTCCCAAATTAAAATCTGAATTAATAAAAGGTGTGAAGGTTTGTCGTCAGGCAAAAGCTGTTTGGATAGAAAAATTTGATGAACGACATGATACCAATGGCCAGCCTTATTATTGGTTAACCGGTAAATTTGAGAATTTTGATTCCAACGAAAAGGATACAGATATTTGGGCATTGGAAAATGGCTATGTATCCATTGTTCCAACTCAATTTGATATGACGGCACATAAAGCTATTTTGGAAATTAGTAAATGGAAATTATAGGAAAAATAGTTTAAAGTTTAAAGTTGGAAAATTCATTGGCAAGTTGAAGAAAGTCAAGTCCTCGATTTACGAGCTATAAAATCAGTATCAAACTTTCAAACTTTAAACTTTCCGAACTTTAAAATTAATTAGTATGAAAAATTTTGATTTTGATAAAAC
>JAIOQD010000239.1 GCA_021413595.1 Bacteroidota bacterium
TCCACCGCAGGATGGCTGTATGAACGGTTGTGTTTGAAAAATGCAAGGAGGAATTACAAATGCTAACTCCGTAACATGTCCTGGACCACAAACACTTATAGTTTGGTTAAAGGTGTTAAAGGCCAGATCAAATACTTTTCCTGTTGTGGCTTTAAAATCGATCTGATTAAAATTCAAATCATACATATACACTCCGGTGCCTGATCCAACAAATAGTTGACCACAACTGGTAATGTATATACCACCATTTTTTTTATTTACTCCACCGGGTACTGTAACCTGAGCTACTATAGCACCATTTGTTTTGTTAACCTTAAATAATGTTGCACCATCAAAAATGTATAGGTTGTTACCTAAAATTGTCATGCCGTTATAACCTTGGGCAAATCCTCCATCAGCCACATATCCGGTGCCGTAACCCCAGCTTCCTACTGCAGGATAAGTTGTAGAAATGGTGTTCCCGGGTGTCCATTTATAAATTTTACTACCTCCGCCATTTTCAGAAACAACACAATAAACATCTCCATTATAATCAATAGCTCCACAATGTGGGTCTTGACAGCATGTCCCACTTTGTGTATAACCTGTAAGTGCACCGGTTTCAGTATCTATTTTTGCAAATCCTGTAGCACTATGTCTGTAACCTGTCAGCGACAATACCTGCTGATTACATTCATTTAAAACAAAGCGCCAACATTCTGTTATCCCAAAACTATCCCATAAAAAATTACCGGCAGAGTCAACAGCGCTTGCATCGCCACGCGCATGAAAACCAACAGTATTATAAAAACAATAACCTCGTGAGTCTGTCAACATATCGCCATAGTATGGAGAAGCACCGCCCATTACATCTGTGGATGAAATTAAAGCACCTGTTGGCGAATATTTTTCTAAAATATATAGATGGCTTGTTACATAGGTGTTTCCATATCGATCAACTCCATTATCAACAGGGGAAGTTGGCATAGCCGGTACGCTTACCCATGGATCAATGGTTATAGCCTGGTTGCCTGTGTTTTCGATATTAAACGAAACAATATTATTTTTTAATGAAAAGCTACTTGCTATTTTTTGTTCCTTATTTGCAGTTACGTAGCTTATTGGCGCATGGTCGATTATATCTCCTTGTATTGTTTCTATAAAAATGTTGCCATATAGTAACTCTATGTTTTTTACTCCTTCATATTGTTGCTGTATCTGTTTGATATCAGCACCAGAGCTGACATATAAATTGTATTTAAAGCCTTCTTTTTCAGTAAAAAAATATTCTGCATCGATGCCTATATATAGATTTTTAATTTTTAGTTTGCCATACCCTTTGCAGTGTACTGTGTAATTCTTAGGTACATTTTTGCTTATTACATATCCATAATCAACGGTTTGCTCATCGCTTACCTCAATGGTTGCATTTGGGTTGGCATTGAGCCATTTCATCCTTATAAATTGTTTTTCTTTTTTTTGCAGTTGCGATTCCCGAATCCGCTCTTCCTCCGAATTTTCTTTTTCTTCTCTGTCTTCTTCTGTCAATAACGATTTGCTGAAGTAAAAAAGCACTTCATTGTTATAAAAAAATGTTTTCGTTCCATTATCGATGCAATAGCTGAAATTATTTTCTATCGGACTTAGATCGGTAGCATATTGTCCTTTGTTTTCAATAAAGGCTTTACGTTCAAAAGGTTTTGAACTCCAGTTAGATTGCTTGGTTTCTGTTTTATTTGTTTCTTTATGATCGTTAATGCTGTTTTGTGAAAACAGCGAAGTTGAATAAAATAAAATAAAGAAAACATGTAGTTTTTTTGAAATAAAACTAAATAAAGGAGGGAAAGACTTGGGTCTCATTTTCAAGGTATTAAAACTAGATATCTTTTTAAAGTTCATTTAGCTCTTTTTAAGGTCTAATTGACGCTGTATGTTTATTGTAATGCTTTGAAAATCAATGATGTGTAAATTAAATATACTCTTTGGCATTACAAATTTTATGAAGGTAATAAAAAGATGCTTAAAATCACCAAAAAGTTGCATAATTGTTTTTTTTTTGATGAGAGGTAAAGAATAGCTGTTTTTGCTCAGGTTCACCTACCAACAAATGTATAATTTTGGCTCTTTTTCAATAAAAGGTAGATTTTGGGTAAAAGATGCAATCAAAAACAATTTGTAGATTTGTGGAGTATCGTGAAATAAACAATTTGAAAATGAATTATTTATTTTCAAATAAAAAATCAATGAATTTAAAAAGGCAAAAAAATGTCAATACACAAAGAAATTAAAAAGGTTACTACCAATGTATTATTGGATATGAAACTCCATGGCGAAAAAATATCCATGCTTACTGCTTATGATTATACAATGGCTAAAATTGTTGATCATGCAGGTATTGATGTAATATTGGTTGGTGATTCGGCATCAAACGTTATGGCTGGTCATGAAACCACTTTGCCCATTACACTTGATCAGATGATCTATCATGCATCATCGGTAGTGCGTGCTGTTAAACGTGCTTTAATTGTAGTGGATCTGCCTTTTGGCTCTTATCAGGGGAATTCGAAAGAAGCTTTAAATTCTGCCATAAAAATCATGAAAGAAAGCGGTGCACATGCCGTTAAATTAGAAGGTGGAAGAGAGGTAAAAGAATCTGTTGAGCGAATTTTAACTGCAGGTATCCCTGTTATGGCTCATCTTGGACTTACACCCCAAAGTATCTATAAATTTGGAACCTATAATGTTCGTGCAAAAGAAGAAGAAGAAGCACATCGGTTAATTGAAGATGCCCATATCCTTGAAAAAGTAGGTTGCTTTGCATTGGTTCTGGAAAAAATACCTGCGAAATTAGCGGAGCAGGCAGCAAAAGAATTGACTATTCCTGTAATTGGGATCGGTGCGGGTGGCGGTGTTGACGGGCAAGTGCTTTTAAGGGGGCTGTGGGGGAATATATCAAAGATGTAAAGTCAAAGGATTTTCCAAATGCTAATGAGCAGTATTAAACCATTCTCATCATAATACTAATAAATTTTCAACACAGAGTTCACATAGAAAGAGAGCTACACAATGCTCTCTGCGAAACTCTTAAAACTTTGTGAACTCTGTGTTATAAAATGTAAAAATGAATTCAATCGAAGTTTTATTTGAAGACAACCATATAATTGCTGTCAACAAGCGTCCTTCAGATATTGTGCAGGGCGATAAAACTGGCGATACGCCATTAAGTGATTTTGTAAAACAATATGTAAAAGAGAAATACAATAAACCCGGTGATGTGTTTATTGGTACAGTTCACCGCATCGACAGGCCTGTAAGTGGTATTGTGCTTTTTGCGAAAACCAGCAAAGCATTAGCGCGTTTGAACATGATGTTCCAAACCAAAGAAATCCAAAAAACATATTGGGCAGTTGTGAAAAACAAACCACAAAATGTAAAAGGGAATTTGGTTCATTATTTAAAAAAGAATGAAGCAAAAAATATGTCGAAGGCATTTGAAAAAGAAACACCCGGAGCGCTTCGTTCGGAATTAGATTATGAATTAATATGTAGTTTGGATAATTATCACTTATTAGAAATAAAACCGCTTACCGGCCGGCATCATCAAATACGAGTGCAGCTTTCAAAAATGGGTAGTCCAATAAAGGGAGATGTAAAATATGGTTTCGATAGAGGGAATAAAGATGCTTCTATCCATTTACATGCACGAAAAGTAGAATTTATTCATCCCGTTAAAAAGGAGCCTGTCATTATTATTGCACCACCGCCAAATGAAGTTCTTTGGAATGAATTTTTAAAACGAGTAGGTAAGTGATCAATTATGTAATTTGACAATTTTAACAGTAGGCAATCATTGGGTTGTTAAGTCGAATAATTGCCTACTGAATAATTGCACAATTGTTAAATTTTTCTCACCAATCCCCTTTGCGCGTTTTTTTAATATCCGAATTAATTTTTTTTGATTTTAACCGCCTTTCTTTCGAACCTTTCGAAGGTTTTGTTGCTTTGCGTTTTTTCTTTGCAATAAAACATTTGTTCAGCAGATCGTAAAACTTTTTGATCGCAATCTCTTTGTTGCCCAATTGTGAGCGCTCCTCCTGAACTATAATTTGTAATACACCTTCTTTAGTAATTCTATTTTTTAATTTTTTCTGAATTATTTCTTTTTGTTCATCGGTAAGTAATGCCGAATTAAGCAAATCAAAATCCAGCTCTACTTTTGTTGAAACTTTATTTACGTTTTGGCCACCCGCACCGCCACTTCGGCTGGT
>JAIOQD010000240.1 GCA_021413595.1 Bacteroidota bacterium
ACAAGAAGCCTTTAAAGATGAAAACCTCGATCTGATTCTGCATTATTCTGCAGATCTGGGACATTACATTGCTGATGCGCACGTACCATTGCATACTACCGAAAATTATAACGGACAGTTGACCAATCAAAAAGGCATACATGGCTTTTGGGAATCACGTATTCCTGAACTAAAATCTGAAGGTTATGATTATTGGACAGGACGGGCAAAGTATGTTGAAAAACCACTGGAAAAAGCCTGGAGCACGGTAAAAGCAAGTAACGCTGCCGTGGATTCTGTTTTGAGATTTGAAGCTGAATTAAATGCTAAATATCCGGCTGATAAAAAATATAGTTTCGAAAACCGAGGTGCCACTGTGCTAAAAGTATATTCAATAGAATATACAAATGACTATGACAAAATGCTGAATGGAATGGTAGAACGTAGAATGCGTGAAGCTATTATTACCGTTGGCAGTTTATGGTATACCGCTTGGGTAAATGCCGGCAAACCTGATTTGAGCCGCTTTGGTGATAAAAACATTTCCGATTCATTAAAACGCGCACAAAAAGCGGAACAAGAGCTATGGAATACCGGTAAAGCCGGAGGTGGGGGGAAAGGACATGATGATTAGGGCGAGAAATTATTTTATATAATTTCTTTGCAGTTAAACCTCACCCCCAGCCCCTCTCCTTAAAAAAGGAGAGGGGAGTCAAATGGTTTGAGAATGTTTGGTGATTTCTTGTTTTACGAAATTTATATTTAATAAAACCTCTTCATTTGAAAATCGAAGGATTTTAAAGTCCATTTCTATTAAATTTTCATCTCTCGATTTGTCTTTTTCTAATTGATCTGCTAAACCATGAACCACCCCGTCAACTTCTATTATTAACCGTTTTGAGGCGCAATAAAAATCAACAACATAATTCCCTATACTATGTTGCCGTTTAAATTTTAGTTGATTCAAATTTCGATTTCTTATATGTTGCCACAAAAAATCTTCAGCAAGTGTACTCTCTTGTCTAAGGTTTCTCCTAATTTCTTTTAAAGATTTTCTATTGTGGACTTCCATAGAATTTATTTATTTTTCTCCACTCTCCTTGAAAAAAGAGGGTGGCTGGCAAGTTCGGATGTTTTACTGTACCACAATTTTTTTATTCAGCACATTTTTATTCGCGTCAACTACCTGAACAAAATAAATTCC
The DNA here is from genome assembly GCA_021413595.1 of Bacteroidota bacterium. Lineage (GTDB taxonomy): Bacteria > Bacteroidota > Bacteroidia > 2-12-FULL-35-15 > 2-12-FULL-35-15 > 2-12-FULL-35-15. The sequence goes on from JAIOQD010000240.1 coordinate 1,184, forward strand.
TTTTTTCATTTCGCCTTTTTCTAAAAGTAATTGTTTGCCTGTGAAGTATATTGTTTTTACTTCTTTACCTAACACATCCATTATTTTGATTGTACTGTTTTTTTGTTCTTCACTAAACGCTATCGTGGTTTGCAAGGTGAAAGGGTTTGGATAAATGGTTATTCCGGAGCCAGTATTTATTTCAGTTATCGATGTAGTAAAATTCTGTTCAATACCTGCTGCGTTATATGCCAAATAATTGGTAATATATAAAGGCATTTCAAGTGCTGAGGTAAGAGCGGTACTAATTTGAAACTTAAAATCAGCGATTTTCCCATAACCACTAACATCGGTATGATCAATGCGTGTTATTGCACCATAAGCTGTATTGACTGCCGCGTCAATCTTACTGATTTTTATGGCATCGGTTCCGGGCGTTCCAAGCCAACTTGCAGGGTATGTTATACTCTCCGTACCCGGCTGAACAACAGATGCTTCATAATTAATGTTGAATGCAATACCATAAAAATTATTTATAGGATTAGAGGAAGAACCCAACCAAATTTCCGCATTCACCCAATCTCCGGGATTGAATAAACTCCCATTGGTAACAAAATATAAATCGTAGGCTGAACGGTCATTAAAAGTCGGATTACTTGTTACAGTAATAGCATGGCTTAAATTAAAATTCAGGTTAATTGCTAAAGTATCATTTACGTCAATTGTACCATCGCCATTGCAATCCACACGTTTCATATCAGAACCGTTGTTTGCTGTATATCCCCAATTGGCTGCTGAATCGGCTTGCCACACATTGCTGATACTTAGCCGTGGAACTCCAGTTTGCCCATAGTATAGACCTAAAGGCAACA
>JAIOQD010000225.1 GCA_021413595.1 Bacteroidota bacterium
TTCTGTCATCTTTATATCGGTCAGGAAGCATTGGTAGCAGGTTCCGAATCAGTGCTTCGTAGAGAAGATCGCGTTATTACTGCTTATCGCGATCATGCACATCCGATAGGTCGCGGGCTGCATCCAAAATATATCATGGCAGAATTGATGGCAAAAGCTACCGGTTGCTCAAAAGGCAAAGGCGGTTCCATGCATATTTTCTCAAAAGAGTTCAACTTTTTTGGAGGGCATGGTATTGTAGGCGGACAAATTCCTTTAGGTGCAGGTATTGCCTACGCTGATAAATATAATGGTAACGACAATGTAACCCTTTGTTATATGGGTGATGGCGCTGTCCGCCAAGGGGCATTGCATGAGGCATTTAATATGGCCATGTTTTGGAAATTGCCTGTAATTTTTATTATTGAAAACAATTATTACGCAATGGGTACATCGGTAGAACGGACTTCCAATGTGCATAATTTATATAAAATAGGCTTAGCCTATGATATGCCTTCTTTTCCTGTTGATGGAATGACATGTGAAGCTGTTCATGAAGCAGTAGAAACAGCGGTTGCCAGAGCACGCAGAGGGGATGGGCCTACTTTATTAGAGATGGAAACATATCGTTACAAAGGGCACTCCATGAGTGATGCACAAACGTATCGTACAAAAGAAGAAGTTAAAGAATACCAAACACAAGACCCTATCGAAAAGGTGTTGGTAACCATCAAAAAGAACAATTGGCTTAGTGAAGCAGATATTGAAGTGATCGAAAAACGTGTTGAAAGTATTGTGGCTGAATCTGTTAAGTTTGGTGAGGATTCGCCTTATCCAACCGTTGATGAGTTGTATAAAGACGTGTATACACAAACCGATTACCCATATATAATAGAATAAATAGAAAATTAGCGAAATGGGGATTTGGAGAATTGCAATTCTCTATCTCTCTAAATCAAGAAATCAATAATTAAAAAATATATGGCAGAAATTGTACGAATGCCCAAGTTAAGTGATACTATGACCGATGGTGTAGTTGCAAAATGGCATAAAAAAGTTGGCGATAAAATAAAATCAGGCGAGTTGCTTGCTGATATAGAAACAGATAAAGCGACCATGGAATTTGAATCGTTTCAGAATGGAGTTTTGTTGCATATCGGTGTTCAGGAAGGAAAAGGCGCACCTGTTGATTCTATACTTGCTATTTTAGGAAATGAAGGGGAAGATATTTCTGCAGTGCTTGCCGAAGAAGCGAAAAAATCAACTGAAGTAAAAGAAGAAGTAAAACCCGAGACAAAAAAAGAAACTACTTCCGAAAAATCAACAGCAAAAACTGAAACAGTTGTTACATCTTCAGCAACAACTATAAGCCAACAGCAATCAACTAATAACGCTAACGAACGTCAGAAAATATCTCCTTTAGCAAAAAAATTAGCGGAGGATAAAGGCATTCGCTTAAATACATTAAAAGGTAGCGGAGATGGTGGAAGAATTATAAAACGTGATATTGATAATTACAAATCAAATGGCGGAGCCCCTGAATTTGTTGGCGTTGAGAGTTATACCGAAGAAGGTGTTTCTCAAATGCGTAAAACCATTGCCCGCAGATTAGCCGAAAGTAAATTTTCTGCACCACATTTCTATTTAACAATGGAAATTGATATGGATGAAATTATCAAGACCCGTGAAGTGATCAATACTGTTGCCGGAGTTAAAATTTCTTTCAACGATCTAATAATTAAAGCTGTTGCATCAAGTTTGCGCAAGCATCCTAAAATCAATTCATCGTGGTTGGGAGATAAGATCCGCTATAATAGCCATATTCATATCGGTGTAGCAATAGCAGTTGATGAAGGATTATTGGTGCCCGTTGTTCGTTTTGCTGATGGAAAAACTTTAACACAAATTGCTACTGAAGTACGAAACTATTCAGCAAAAGCAAAAGATAAAAAACTACAACCAAGCGATTGGGAAGGAAACACATTTACTATTTCTAACCTTGGTATGTTTGGTATTGATGAATTTACTGCAATCATTAATCCTCCTGACGCATGTATCCTGGCAGTGGGTGGTATCAAACAAACGCCTGTTGTAAAAAACGGACAAATTGTACCGGGTAATCTGATGAAAGTAACCTTATCCTGCGACCACCGTGTAGTTGATGGAGTGCTGGGTGCGGCATTTTTACAAACTTTAAAACGTAATATAGAAAATCCGGTGCTTATGTTAGGAGCTTATTCAATTTAATATTGAAATAATACTTCCAAGTATATTGAAATAAAAAACCGATACTATCTAATAGAATAGTATCGTTTTTTTAACGATTATATTTTAAACAATAAAATAAAATTATTTAACCAAACCGATGTTCTGTTTTATATAATTCTTCTTTAGAAAGATTTCTAAAATAATCATACGTGATTTTCAATCCCTCTTCACGGTTAACTTTCGGTTCCCACCCCAAAATTGCCCTCGCCTTTGTAATGTCGGGTTTACGTTGTTTGGGATCGTCCTGAGGTAATGGTTTAGAAACCACCTTTTGTGTTGTACCTGTTAATTTTATTATTTCATCAGCAAATTGTCTAATCGTAATTTCTTGGGGATTACCAATATTAACAGGCTGTTCATAATCACTCAGCAATAAACGATAAATACCTTCAACCAGATCATCCACATAGCAGAATGAGCGGGTTTGAGAGCCATCACCAAATATTGTCAGATCTTCACCACGTAGAGCTTGTCCGATAAATGCAGGTAATACACGTCCATCATTCAGTCGCATGCGCGGGCCGTATGTGTTAAAGATGCGAATGATTCGAGTCTCCAGTTTGTGGTATGTATGGTAGGCCATCGTAATCGCTTCCTGAAACCGTTTGGCCTCATCATATACACC
>JAIOQD010000226.1 GCA_021413595.1 Bacteroidota bacterium
TATATTAATTTTCTGATACATATCACCCATGAATTGGGAAACACTAGCATTTTCAAGACCCGCAACTTTACTTGCCTTAATAATTTCGTTATGCGTTTTCGGATTTTTCCGATAATAATATTCAGATAATGATTCGGTCATAAAAACCGGTAAATAAGGCTTTTCCCTAACATTGGAACTATCAATATTATCGAAAATAAAAGAAAATGGCTGAAGTAGTTTTTTGTTTTTAAACTCATCAGGAATATTATTCAAATCAAATTCAATTTTGTTATAAGCTTCGTATTGGTAGGCAGTTAACTCTTCACTATCGTTTTTATCTTTATTTGCAATAATTTTTCGGAGGATACGATGTGCAGGATTTTCACCCGGACGTACTTCAATAGTAATCAGATCTACACCTTGTGTTAGTCCGATGTTTATTTCCTGAGTAGCGCCATATTTGATGGCTCTTATCACACGATTATAGCCAACAAAAGAAATAATAATAGAATCACACTTTTCGGAAGAGGAAACAGTATAATTACCTTCAATATCACTTGCTCCTGCGGCTTTAGTGCCTTTTAAAAGCACATTAACAAAGGGCAAAGGTTCACGTGTGATCGCATCAACTATTTTTCCGCTTACTTTAGTGGTTTGAGCGAAACATGATTGAGGTACAGCAATCATCATTACGGACGAAATCAATACAAGGTGTAATAAAAAATATTTTAATTTTTCAGTCAATGTTGATGTTGATGTTGATAATGTATTATTAAAAATTTGCAGGATTATGAAAAATGAATTATTACGAATTTACAGGTTACGAATAAACGAATCATTACAAATTTACGAAACTGGGTTGATTAAATTACCTTTTGGTTTAATTGCCTACTGCAAAAATTGTTAAATTGCTTTTTGCTTCACCTGTTTTTTAATCACATAACTCGAAACAAATATACTTGCTTCGTATAAGAAATACAGAGGGAAAGCTACCAGCATTTGAGAGGTAACATCCGGAGAAGGGGTAATAATTGCTGCTGCCACTAATATAACAACCACTGCATGTTTGCGATATTTTCGCATAAACTGAGGGGTAATTAATCCGAATTTTGTTAAAAAATAAACCAACACAGGTAATTCAAACACAATACCAGAAGCCAGTGTAAGGGTTGTAACGGTAGAAATGTACGAATCCATGGTAAAATTATTTTCAACCATTTTACTCACCTGATAATTACCTAAAAAATTAATTGATAAGGGTACAATAATGTAATAACTGAATAGAACCCCTGTTAAAAACAGTAAAGTAGATGCAATAATGAATCCTGTGGAGGCTTTTTTTTCTTTATCCCGTAAAGCTGGTTTGATAAAACGCCATATTTCCCATAATAAATAAGGAGAACCGATTATCACGCCTCCTAAAAAGGAAATCCACATTAATGATGTAAACTGATCTCCTAAACCAAGACTCTGAAGTTTAAAAGTATAATGGCCAAAACATAACTGATCACCAAGATCAAGAAAATGTGAAAGCTGACAAAAGCTCCTGTAGGTAATGAAATCACTATAGAGTGGGCCGAAAATAATGGTATCAAATAAAAATTCGGGAAAGCAGAATAAAACTCCGGTTATTACCAGTACCACTAATACTGATCGTACAAGGTGTCCACGCAATGCATCAATATGCCCCCAAAAGGACATTTCACCTGATGCAATTTTTGATTTATTAAAAAGTCCGAGTTGTGCCATTAATTAGGATGTAAAGTTAACAGAATTTAGTTCATTTGTGAAGATCAATTCAATCACTAACAAAAAAATTAATACTTTTGAAACTTATGAAACAAATCCCAGGCTGGTATTTATCTATTATAACTATTGCAATTGTTGCAATAATGCTTCTATCATTGCATTTCGGATGGTTAAACATGTTTTTTTATGGTGCAGAACTGAATCCTAATGTTCAAGGGATCGATTATTTTGCTGTACCAAAATCTTTTTTAAATCTGATTGAAGGAAGGAGTATATTTGACACCTGGGGAGGGACTCCTTATGGCCCTCACTCCACCTGGTATCTGGCACATCCTGCATTTAGCCTTTTTGTGGCTTCCTGGTTTTCATTTTTTTCTCCTTGGACCAGCTACTGGTTATTTGCCCTATTCTCGATAGCAGTAATGGCATATTGCGGATACTTGATCTCAAAAATAACAACAAATAATTTTAAAAAACATCTCTCTTATTTTTTAATGTTATGCGCCTTCCCTACTTATTGGATGCTGTTTGTAGGTAATATGCACGCACCTTTGGTACTCGCACTTACCTTAATTTTGA
>JAIOQD010000227.1 GCA_021413595.1 Bacteroidota bacterium
TGTGAGTTGAAAATGCTCCATTTTTTTATTAATACAGGTATTAAAGATACTACCTACTATTGGACTGAATTAACAAAATGTATCAATGTATATTGTGATCTGAAAAAAGTTTGTCCCAGCCTTGATTCGCTGGATATTGGAGGCGGGTTCCCTATACGTGCGTCCTTAGGATCCAATTACGATTATGGGTACATGGCAGACGAGATCATTCAAAAAATTAAAAATGTTTGCGATGAGCGGGAAGTGGATGAACCTAATATTTTTACTGAATTTGGCAGTTTTACGGTAGGCGAGAGTGGTGCAGCATTATACTCAATTGTAGATATAAAAAAACAAAATGATAATGAGCTTTGGTATATGATCGATAGTTCATTTATTACCACCTTACCGGATACCTGGGGTATCAAACAAAAATTTATCTTATTAGCAATTAATCATTGGGAAAAAGAATATCAACGCGTGAATTTAGGAGGTTTAACTTGCGACAGCGAGGATTATTACAATGCTGAATCACATTTGAACCAGGTTTATATGCCAATAGTGAACGAAAAACAAAAGGAGCCTTTGTACCTTGGTTTTTTTCATACCGGTGCTTACCAGGAATCCTTAGGAGGATATGGCGGAATTCAACATTGTTTAATACCCGCTCCCAAGCATGTGATCATTGATAAAGATGAGGAAGGGAAAATCATTTGAAATTCAATGAAGAAACGATTAATTTTTAGTTTTATAATTTTTGTAAATGTAGTTTTATTGACAAGTTGTAGTACCCCGGTTGACGAAGGATTTATTTCGGAAGGCCTGATTACCTATAATGCAGAGGTTGTTGATACAGAAAGCCCGATGGCAAGTATGGCTCCCAGCAAAATGAAAATAAAGTTCAAAGACAATAAATCATCTGCCGAAATGAGTGCAGGTATGGGGCTTTTAACCACATCTTTTATTTCCGAACCCGAAACAAAAACATTTACCCAATTGATCAGGTTCATGGACAAAAAGTATTCTGTGATCCAAAATGCAGCTGAAATAAAAAAAGAGAACGAATTATTTAATTTAGAAGTGATACCTACAAAAGAAACTAAAATAATTGCCGGTTATAAATGTAAAAAGGTAATTATTCATTACAAAGGTGGCGATCCGCTCGACTATCCTGTTTATTATACTACCGATTTGAATATCAAAAATGCCAATTTTGCAAATCCTTATTATATGATAGATGGGGTTTTGATGGAATATAAGATGAAAAAATTTGGACTTGAAATGAAATTTACTGCCGCATCAGTTGTAAAAGAAGAAATTGATAATGCTACTTTCGAACTTCCTGACGATTATAAACAAATATCGATAGAAGAAATGACCGACCTCTTTATCGATTTCCAATAGATATTTAAAAATAATTGCAATTTTATCGGCCGAAACCAGTCATAACGACTTGAATTTTTCAATCGGGCAGGTTTAATGAACAGATTATCTTAAATTTGTTCTTATTTCGTTATCTGTCATCTTTTTACAATAACCAACGATCAAACAATTAAATTTTTTATGAAAAAAACGATTTTGGCGATAAGCCTTTCCATATTGTGCCTTATAAAATTTAACGCGCAAAATAAAACAAATTTTGAAGGTACTGTAACTTATAGTATATCCTTTGAAGGCTCCGGACTTCCTCCAGAAGCATTAGCTATGTTTAAAGGTTCTGAAACCGTAACGTACATAAAGTCGGATAAATTCAGGGTGGACATGAATATGCCAATGCAAAGTTCTTCCTTTATCATGGATAACAAAACTAAAAATATAATTTCCCTGATGGATATCATGGGGAAAAAGTACTTAATAAAAATGAATGAATCAGATATTAAAAAAGAACAGGACACAGCACCTGAAATAATCATAAAATATACTGAAGAAACCAAGATGATAGCGGGGTATAAATGTAAAAAAGCGGAAATTACCTCAAAGGACAGTAAATCAGCAGCAATAAATGTATTTTATACAGAAGAGATCCCAACCAATGATGTTAAGCCTATTTACAAAGGCTTAAAAGGCTTTCCTATGGAATATTCCATTAATCAGGGTGGTATGGAAATGCAACTTACTGCAAAAAACATTTCGAAAGAAAAGGTTTCTGATAGTAAATTTGAAATTCCAAAAGAAGGTTATATTGTTACTACTATTGAGGAATTACAAAATGCAATGATGAAGGAAATGGGGGGGCAATAAAGCCATTAATTAAGGGTACTAAATAATAGAACTATTAATATATCCCTTTTCTTGAATTAAAATACAACTGCATCTCCTCTCTGTTCAACGAATTAAAACACATTTGCTTTGATAACATTCCTTTCCGTGCAACGCAGGTTCCGTAGTACATATCATGATACCCTTGTTTTGTATGTGCATCAGGATTTATGGATATCATTACTCCTTTTTCTAAACAATATGGAATCCACCGCCAATCAATATCCAAGCGATATGGATGAGCATTCAATTCAATAATTACTCCATTAGCAGCACAAGCATCAATTACTTTTTTATGATTTATCGGATACCCAGGGCGTGATAATAACAAGCGCCCTGTAGGATGGCCTAATATGGTAGTATATGGGTTTTCAATGGCTTTTATTAAACGTGCAGTTGCTTTTTCTTCAACCATTTTTAAATTAGAATGCACCGATGCAACAATAAAATCAAATGTTTTTAAAATATCTTCTGGATAATCCAACGAACCATCATTTAAAATATCACTTTCAATTCCTTTAAAAATTTTGAATGGAAAAAGTTTTTTATTTAATTCATCTATTTCTAATTGTTGTTTAATAACCCGTTCAGGTTTTAATCCTTCTGCATAAAAAGCCGATTGCGAATGATCACAGATTCCCAGATACTCGTAGCCAAGTTCCTTACAATAAACCGCCATTTCTTCAAGTGTGTTCAGTCCATCACTATACGTACTATGATTGTGAAGAATACCATGCAGATCTGAAACCTCTATTAATGTTGGAATTTTATTTTCCTGTGCTAAATTCACTTCATTTATTCCTTCACGCAATTCAGGCTCGATATAATCCAGTTGAAGAGATCTATAAATTTCTTTCTCCGAAGTATGAACTGAACTCGGTTGATATGAAATTTGAGACAAATGATTTAATGTTGCCGTTGTTTCAAAAAGTTTATTGTAAAATTTACTTTCAGAACAAACTATAATTTCTATTTTTATTTGTGCTTTATTTTCTATTTCGTCAATATTTACAGCGCTTTTCGAAGCAATTAAGATCTCAATTTTATCAATTACCTCACATTTTCTTCGTATTTCACCGGTTAGTGAAACTAATTTAGTTTGATATTTTTCTTTTAGCACATCTACCAGCATCAGCGAAAAGCCTTCTACCGCAGCATAATGGAATTTGCCTTTGTTGGACTGATGAAATTCAATTTG
>JAIOQD010000207.1 GCA_021413595.1 Bacteroidota bacterium
AAAATAGAACACCTGCTAACCGATTGGGTAAAAAAAATATTAGAGAACAAACAAATAGTTGATGAAAGTATTGAAGAAGAAAAACAAACTTTCGTTCAGCGCATTCCGGCAATTATAAAAGAAGCTTTAGGGATTGTAAAAGGCGTATTCTGGTATATTATTATTGGAATAGCTATTGGTGGTTTAATGCATGGCTATATTCCAACAGGATTTTTTGAAGCTTATATCAGTAAAGAAAACCCTTTTGCTGTGCCAATTGCAGTATTAGTTGGTGTTCCTATGTATAGCAATGCAGCAGGTGTGTTACCAATTATGCAGGTATTAGTTCAAAAAGGAATTCCCATTGGTACAGCAATTGCTTTTATGATGGCTGTTGTAGGCTTATCGATACCGGAAGGTTTATTGCTAAAAAAAGTAATGACAACAAAAATGCTTCTTATATTTTTTGGAGTGGTTGCAGCTTGTATTATTGTATCAGGATATTTGTTTAATTTTATTTTATAACAAACGATGAAAAAAGGAATTATCATTTTAAGCTTTCTTGCGAGCTTTTATTTAGTAGGATGTTCTAACAGCAACACCTCAGAAACAAAAACTACTGAGGCTTTGATAGACAGTGCGAATGCAGAATTTATAAGCCCAAAAACAGATATCTCAGTTGATGAAGCTTTTGAATTAACAAAAAAGGAGGCCTTGATTATTGATGTTCGTGAGCAGGATGAATTAGCTGAGATGGCTTACGATGTTAAGAATGTAAAGAACATTCCGTTGGGCGAATTAGAATCACGATTTGCTGAAATACCAAAAAACAAACAAGTAATTGTAGTTTGCAAAAGAGGTGGCAGAAGTAGTCAAGCGTATGAATTACTGAAAGAAAAAGGATTTAAAAACATTTCTAACATGGAAGGTGGTATGGATGCATGGACTGAGAAAGGTTTACCTACACTTGAGGGTGGAGAGAAAAAAGCGTGTTGTGCAAACCCAAACAATAAAGACTGCAACCCTGATGGTACTTGTAAGAAACCTTCAGAAAAAAAATAATATTATAAAATTAAATTATGACTCAAGAATTGAAACAACCCCTCCTTCTATTTGCATCAATAATTATCTTTTTTACTGCTTGTACTAACTCAAGTCCTAAAACAGAAATAGCAGTAGTTTCAGAAGAAACTAAGCCAAGTTCAGTAAAACAAAATCGCTTGGAAGTTTATTGTTTTCATGGTACTCGCCAATGCGAAACTTGCAAAAATATGAAAGCCAATACAAAAACTACATTAGACAAATATTTTGCTTCTCAATTAAAAGACAGCACAATTGTTTTTTCAATTGTTGATGTGGATGATAGTAAAAATGAAAAAATAGCTGAGAAGTTTCAAGCCACAGGGACTGCTTTAATGATTAACAAAGTAGTGAATGGGAAAGACAGTATTATTGACTGGAGCGATTTTGCTTTTGAAAAAGCAAATGAGGAAAGTGAATATATTAACGAACTAAAAAGTAAAATTGAATCTGCATTAAAGTAATCCTATGACTGAAACAATTTACCAATGGATGAATAGCAGCAGCGTCCCTTTAATCTCCGCATTATTGTTGGGAATATTAACTGCTATTAGCCCATGTCCATTAGCTACTAACATAACAGCTATTGCTTATATATCTAAACACAATTCAGAAGGAAAGAAGAAAGTTTTATTAAGTGGTTTACTTTACACTTTAGGATTGGCAACTACCTATACAAGCATTGCTTTGATTATCATTTTCGGAGCCAGTAAATTTCATGTTGCCAAATTCTTTCAAGGAAATGGCGAAAAATTTGTCGGTCCGATTATGGTTATTGTTGGTTTGATAATGCTAAATATAATTAAACTTAACTTTTTAGGCAAAGGAAATTTCAAGGAAAAATGGAGCGACAAATTTAAAGAGAAAGGCTTGCTTGGTGCATTTTTATTGGGTGTGTTGTTTGCAATGGCGTTTTGTCCTTATAGTGGTGCATTATACTTCGGAGCCTTAATTCCTATGAGTATAAAAAATGATGCGAGTTTTGTTTACCCGATTGCTTATGCGGTTGGTGCAGGAACATTAGTACTGTTTTTTACAGGAATTATAGCTTTTAGTATTTCTCAATTAGGAAAATACTTTAAAGCCATTCAAAAAACAGAAAAAATAATGCGAATAATTGCAGGTTTACTTTTTGTTTTTACAGGCTTGTATTATATTTTAATTTATTTAAAAGTAATTGAATAATGAGAAACAACAACATTATCTTATTGGTTGTATTTGCAAATAATATATTTAGCCAAAACCCAACCATGAAGGTGTTGGACACCGATTTCTCGAAAGGCAGAATGCAAAATAATACAGCTCTCCATATTAAAAATAAATAATTGATTAAATAATTGTTAAAATAATTGTGGGAATTAAATATGTTTTATACCTTTGTAAGTAAATACTAACTAACATAAATTATGAACGGAAAAAACAATATCGCAATTGGCCTTTTAACAATGGGTTTTTTTATGGGGTACGGTTTTTTATTAATCTATTTGAGAGACTTTGCTCCCAATGCCAAAGAGTGGGCAGAGTCTTATAGCATAGGCAAACATTTTGAATCTCGGCTGGCACACGTACACGGCAATTTATTTGCATTCCTAAATATCTTGATGGGGTATCTATTACTACACTTCAAAGACAGAACTTCCTCCTGCACTGGTGTTAATTGGTGCAATTACTATGACGGCCTCTGTAATTTGGCTAGGAGTAGCATTTTTAAAAATAAAAAAATAATCTAAATAATTAAAAAAATGGAAACAACAAACTCAATTGGCTTAGACCAAAACAGCGCAAAGCAGTTAGCTCAAAATTTAAACGAACTTTTAGCAAACTATTCTATTTTCTACCAAAATACAAGGGGGTACCATTGGAATATTAAGGGAGAAAAGTTTTTTGAATTGCATTTAAAATTTGAAGAATTATATAATGATTTATTACTTAAAATAGACGAAATAGCTGAGCGTATTTTAACTTTGGGTTATACCCCTGAACATAATTATTCAAAATATGCGTTGATTTCTAGTATTAAAGAAAGTGGACAAATTTCGGAAGGTTATATTGCAGTTCAAAACATTTTAGACTCATTTAAAATTGTTATCGTTAAGCAACGGGAAATACTAAATATATCTGCTAACGCTAATGATGAGGGTACAAACGCACTCATGAGTGATTATATCCGCTTTCAAGAGAAATTGGTATGGATGTATTCCTCCTTTTTAAAAAAATAAACCTAATGTTACGTTAAGTATAAAAACACATGGGTCATGGTGGATCTGTTTCAGCACTCATGAGATTCCAAAACCACCGATAGCAAAGAGGGAAGAAGAGTTTGGAATCACCTCAATGCAACAAAGTACCTTTAACATAACACTAACTATTTTACATAAAAATGAATGCTACATTTACAAATAGACAAATAGAAATCATTGAGGCTGCCACAAAAAGAATTGACGAACATGGCATTCAGGATTTAACTATTAAAACACTTGCCGCTGATCTAAATTTATCAGAAGCTGCGCTGTATCGCCACTTCAAAAGCAAAAATGAAATTTTACTTGGCTTGCTAACCTATTTTATTGATGAAATGAAAGATAGGCTGACCGTTATTTTGTCTCATGAGGATAAAAGCCCATCTGTATTATTAAAAGAGTTGTTTAATTCGCAATTAAAAACCTTTGTGGCAAAACCTTCAGTTGTAAGTGTTATTTTTTCAGAAAGTATTTTTCAATTTAATAAAGAATTGTCAGATACCGTTTCAGCAATGATGGAATTAATGCAAAACCATATCGAAAGCATTGTGAAAAAAGGTCAGGCAAGTGGCACTTTCAGTAAAATTGTAGGAGTTTCAACGACTGCAACAATTATAATGGGAGGAATGCGTATTGCAGTGCTTAAATGGAAATTATCGGGTCATAAATCTGACTTAATTAAAGATGGAAGTAACGTATTAAATGGGATTTTAAAAATGGTAGAAACTAAATAATAATAAATATGAAATCTATTATTCTAAAAGCAGCAGCAATTATTATTACATTATTTGCATTAATAACCCTTTTCATGAGCACCTCTGTAATATTTGATTTATTTGGTATTAGAGAGAAGGAAGGTAATTATGTATTGTTTGTAGTGATCTCCAATTTCATTGCTGGTTTTTTGTACCTGCTTTCAGCATACGCTTTATTTACTGAAAAGAAGTGGGCAACTAAATTATTATTTATTACAACTTCAATTCTTATTATAAGTTTTGTGGGCTTATTAATTCATGCTAATGCAGGTGGGGTTTACGAACAAAAAACAATTAAAGCCATGATTTTCCGTATAGCCTTTACCGGTGCATTTTCAGGTATATCGTGGTTATTTATTTCAAAAAACAAAATCGAAACAAAATGAAAAAATTAACAACAGTAGTAATTTCAGTAGCCATTTGTTTTGGTTATTCTTGTAACAATTCCATTAAGAAAGATGATAAAGAAGTT
>JAIOQD010000334.1 GCA_021413595.1 Bacteroidota bacterium
TGGGATCGTAAAGGCGCTTCTTCTATAAAGAAAGAGAAGAAAAACAAAACAAGCAGGGTGATTGTTCTAATTAGTGTTTTTACATCCATGGATTTTACCTAATTAAGGATAATCAACAATTACTCTTTAAAATTTAACGAAATTGCTCCAAAAAGGTTTTAGAAATCCTAAAACAAAGGTATTGCTTTTGTTAATACATATGATCTTTATCAGTTTTCAAAAAAACAATAAATTTTAAGCTAAATTATTGGGTTTCAATTGGACGCGAATTATTGTAACAATATCGAACTCGTCCATTTATTTATTGAATTCAGTCAGTTAGTTAGTTAGTTAGTTAGTTAGTTAGTTAGTTAGTTAGTTTAAAATTATATAACAAGAGAGTTGTTAAAAACAACGATTTTAAAATTCGATATCTAAATCGAAAGCCTGACGTAGTTTGTTAATGGTGGGGTTTTTTTCGGCAAGATGTTTATATTTATCCGTTGCGGTGTAAAGGTTGGTTTTATCTTCTGCTACCGTCATTATAAGATTAAGTTGAATGCTGAAATTATTCAATTCCTTTCGTAAAAAACCCAAAAAATTCAACTTATCCTCATTAATAGATTCTTCAAGAGCTTTATTATTGACACTGAATTCAATTATCGATTCATTAGTCAAAACAGGCCGTTTACTCAATAATGCAGAAGCTAAATTAGCTCTTCCTTTTGCTTTTAGATCGTTAGCATACTTATCCCAGGTGGTTTCTAGTGCTTGCTGAGTAAAGGAAGTAATAAGTAAATTATTCTGAGATAGTGCGGAATTTTGTTCAATAGTGTTATCCTTCGTTTGTTCCGCTTTCTTTTCAATATTCAAATGCTGAGTTATAGAAGGCGTTGATGTTTTTATCAATGGCTTTTTAAAAGCAGTTGTTGTGGTTTCTGTTTTTATGGTGCTGGCTTCTGTAACATTATTTGTAACAGTGTTTTTCGGACTTATTTCAGGAGTTTTTTCAATTACTATAGTTGTTGTTGTTGCTATAGGTGCTTGCTGGGTATTATTTGTACTTATTTGCGGGGCATTGCTTGTAGTTGTATTGCTTGCAATGCTTTTTATATTGGTATCAGGTTTTATCAGGTCATTTTTTTTTTCGGTATCAGTAGTACTGATTCCGGAGGCATTGATTGAACAAAGCTGCATTAAGGCCAGTTCCACTTGGAGTCGCTGGTTTTTACTGGATTTATACTGAATGTCAGTTTTATTAAGAATAGTTAATCCTTTTATCAGGAAGGATACAGAGCATTTAGCAGATTGTTCTTTATACTTATCTTTTATATTGTTTCCTACTTCAAGTAATTGAAGCGTTTCCTGATCTTTACTTACTAACAGATTCCGGAAATGGTCGCCCATGCCGGCAACAAAATTATGTCCGTCAAAACCATTGTTTAAAATCTCGTTGAATAAAAGCAGTCCGGAAGAAATATTTACTCCTAAAATTGCGTCAGTAACTTTAAAATAATAATCGTAATCAAGAATGTTTAGGTTTTCAATTACCGCTTTATAAGTAATGCTATTACCTGCAAAACTCACAATCTGATCAAAAATAGAACATGCATCGCGCAAAGCACCATCAGCCTTTTGAGCTATAATGTGCAAGGCATCAATTTCAGCTGTTACATTTTCACTTTTTGCAATAAATGCTAAATGATTAGCGATATCATCTATTTGAATGCGATTAAAATCAAAGATCTGACAACGGGAAAGAATAGTAGGAATAATTTTGTGCTTTTCTGTGGTTGCTAATATAAAAATGGCATGTTTCGGTGGTTCTTCAAGTGTTTTCAAAAACGCATTGAACGCGCTTTGAGAAAGCATGTGAACCTCATCAATGATATAAACCTTATGGGTTCCTAACTGTGGGGCATAGCGCACCTGATCAACCAGATTCCGAATATCATCCACAGAGTTATTGGAAGCAGCATCTAATTCAGATATATTTAGAGATGCACCCTCGTTAAACGATTTACAGGATTCGCACTGATCGCAGGCTTCTGTTGCCTCGGTTCGATTGGTACAATTAATGGTTTTTGCCAGAATACGTGCGCAGGTAGTTTTTCCAACTCCACGAGGACCACAAAATAAAAAAGCTTGAGCTAAATGCCCTGTTTTAATAGCGTTTTTCAACGTATTGGTAATATGCGCCTGACCAACAACGGTATTAAACGTTGCCGGGCGATACTTACGAGCCGATACTATAAAGCTATCCATTTTTTTGTTTTGTAAAAGGGACTACAAATTTAGATATTAATATTGAATTTTAGTTGAAAGTTAAAAAGTTTAAAGTTCAAAGTTGGGAAAAGAGGGGAATCAAAGATTCTAAGGACTATAAAAATAGGGATTTAAACTTTTTAACCTTTAACTTTCTAAATTAAACTAATTTTACTATCTTTGTCACCCTCTAAATAAAAGAGGATTAAATTCATTATTAACCAAAAACATCAAAACAATGCAAAAACATTATGAAACCGTCTTCATTATGACTCCCGTTTTGTCTGAAGAACAGGCAAAGGAGACGGTAAGTAAGTACAAAAAGATGCTTACAGACAATGGCTGCAAAATTGTTACAGAAAAAGCTTGGGGCTTACGCAAGTTGCAGTATCCAATTCAAAAGAAAACAACTGGGTTTTATCACCTGTTTGAATTCAAAGCTCCGCCTACATTTGTTGCAGAGCTAGAAGTAACTTACAAACGCGATGAGCGCTTATTACGTTTCTTAACTGTTGCGCTTGACAAGCACGCAATAGCTTATAGCGAAAAAAGCAGAAACAAAGCGAAGGCAGTTGCAACAGCTTAACAAAATTTTAGAATTTTAGAGTTAGTGAATTTTAGAATTTATTAAACACTAATTAAACAACTCTACAAATCAACAATTCAACAAATCAACAATTAAAAAAATGGCAGACAAATCCGAAATCAGATATCTTGCACCTCCAACAGTGGATGTGAAAAAAAAGAAATACTGTCGCTTCTTAAAAAGCGGAATTAAATATATTGATTACAAAGACCCACAATTTTTATTAAAGTTTGTGAATGAACAAGGTAAAATTTTACCTCGTAGATTAACAGGTACCTCAATAAAATATCAACGTAAAGTATC
>JAIOQD010000335.1 GCA_021413595.1 Bacteroidota bacterium
ATTGATTTGTAATGGTAGTAATAACAAGGTAGGGCTGTTTTACAAGATAGGAGCTGGTAATATGTGTATTATAATTAATGGTGTTATTGGCACGGTAATCCACACGAATGTTGTTTTTTGTTATTCCACCACCGGAGATAAATGCCAGAACACTGCATTTAGCCTCCGAAATATAAGTAATAGTGATACTTTGTAAAGGAAGAATAGTTGGCAGTGCAAAAACCTCTATGTTCGGAAATAATTGGGTTACATACGTTGCTCCACTTACCGATCCTGCCAGATATGCTATACCGTTTGGCATCGACACTTTTAAAGTGTCGTTGGTGATTGTAAAAGGAGATGGGTTGTATATTGTTATTGTAAATAGCTTGCCTGACCCGCAAATTGTCAATTGAGAAGGCACAATGCTGGTTATAGTAATCATATTCCCCTGACCGGAACAGTAATAGTGGAGAGAAAATAAAATTAAAAATAGCAGTTTTTTCATGCCTCGCTATTTGTTTTGATAATTTTTATTAAAAACATAATATTGTTAAAGGTAATAGAAAGATGCATTTATTTATTAATTCATTGCATTTTTTTTGCTTTTAAAACGTTAATTGCGTTATAGTTATGCAAGCCATTTGCTGGAAGATTTTCCATACTTATGTTATATACAAAGGTTGTAAGGTTCATAAGTGATAAAACAATTGAAATTTATACCCATATTAGAACAAAAAATTTTGATCAGTTAAAAAGTACACCGGATAAATTCAATGTTTCTTAGTGTTTTGATCAGATTGAATTTTAGCATAAATAAGGAGCATTTGCTGGAGTAGGAATTATTAGATTTTGTTTACAATAAAATTAGAAATTGGATAAAGTTTACACGACTACCGCACAAAAAAACACTTCTTCGCCACTCTCATTTTTATTCTTGTCTTTTTTGCAACTTGCTACGGTAAGAATTAGGATAGAAATAATTGTTACGATTTTAATTGTCGTTTTTTTCATTTTCTGCATAATCTATTGGTTTTATTTATATGACCGCTAATGGTGAAATGGACGCTGGAAGCGCTTATTTGATGTTAGCGGTTCGTTGTTTTTTTTCTTAGGTTCACGATTTGTCCAGTCTGCACCAACAGGTACAATTTTATATTGTTCTTCACTTTTGCAAATCCATTTCACAAAACTCTGCGCTAATTTGGTTTTGCCCGAGCCCGATAAACCACTACAAATAACAAAAGGTTTGGTGCAAAGTGACGCTACAAAACGGCTAATTATTTTTTCTGTAAACTATAATCCTGCTTCTTTTGTTTTTGCATGAAAGGATTTGTAGTTGAAAGGAATAAATTCAGCTTCTATGCTTTCTTCAATATTGGTTTCTTTTAAATTACTCTTCAGGAAATCAATATAGCTTTTCACTGAGGTTGAGTAATATCTTTGAAAACCGTATGAAGGTGCCCCTTTGTATATAATACTTGCCTTCTATATCAGTTTGATTTAATAATAAATCTTGGTATAACTCTTCGAGTTTATTTACATCCTCACTTTCAAAAATTGAATACTGAAGAGGCTCCGTCAAATATTCAATCGCATTAATATATGAACTTTTAGTGCCCCGAATTTTGAGAGAATTTTCGATCCAACCAAATTTAAAAATTTTCTTTATTATTAATTGCCATATTTTTCTTTATAAAATTTTCAACTTCTTTAAATGCCTCATTACTCCCCTTTCCACTTGATCGAAGTCTGGTAGGTTTTGTATTTGTTCATTCATGGAGCTTTCCCAGCGCCCTTTGTATTGTGGCAATCGTTCTGCCAGTTTTTTTTGAAAATCGGCAGGGTTTAATTTTTTAGTTGAACATTTGTTCGCGAATTCCTTTAAATAAAAATTCACTTCCATGCCGTGTTGTTCCAACAAATACCAGATGTCGTAAAAATCACGAGCCTGCATGCGTTGCATAACTGTACGCATTTTTTCAACTAATACTTCTTCCAAGGGGTAACATAAAAGTTGATGTTCTGTCAAATCAGAATATCCAAGTAAAACGGTTTTCATTACAGGTTTAAACTCAAGTTTTTCAGTTCTTGAAATATCAACTTTCACTTTTTTATTATTCCCTTGTCCTCCCAAAGGGCCAACGTAGCTGATGTAAAAATTAATTCCACCATCTTCGTGTTCATTGTTGTCAATGATTTCAAAACGAATATTTGCTTCCTCCAAAACATACTCGAATGTTTCTTTAAACCATGCAAAAATTTGTTCGTTTGTTGCTTGTGCTGAGCCTGCCGAAGCATCGTTGTTCAGTAAAGTAAAATCAAGGTCTTCTGAAAATCGGTAATCGTCAAAATATATTTTCTTTAAAACGGTTCCACCTTTAAAAACAATCGTTTTAGAAAGTTGCTCATGTTTAGCAACACCCTGCAATATCCATGAGAGCATATAGTTTTTTTCTATCTGCTGGTCACGAACACCTACTTCACGCGCTTTCTGTTGTATTTCGCCTGGTTTGATCATGTATAAATGGCAGACCTAATTGTTTCTGTTTCTAAATTTTGCCGAATGCTCCATCTACTAATCATTTTCCCAGATTTTGGTAATTCCGTATCTAATAAAACATAAGAAGCGGTTTTTGCTTTTTGTAATTTCTCAGTAATGTTATTATTTATTTCTAATAATTCTAAAAGAAAACCTAGTCGTTTGATAACTGCCTGTGAGTTAAATTTTTTCGTGTAGTCAAGTAGCGTATCAAATTTTATTTTTTCTTTAGAAATATAAATTGCTCTCGCTATTTCAACAATTCCACCAGCATAATCAGGCTTGAACAAACAGTCAATAATTGTTTTTTCAAGATCAGAACATTGTACTTTATTAAAATTATCTATCCATATTTTTTTTGCTCCAAAAAAATGACTTTCGTTATGGTATATAAATTGAAAAGATACGTTTTTGATCTTAATTATTGATGGGCGTATTTGTTTTGAAACAACAATCTGTTCCTTCAAAGACGGTTGCGTTATGAGGCTATGAATTTGCAAAGCAGAATAGTAACCAATATAATATTGAGCATTATTTACTAAGTTTTCGGCTATTAAATGCCAGTCAGGCATAAAGTTTTCGGCATTCGCTTCGTATGGTATGATATAATAAACTCCGTCTTTCAATCTCATCAGAAGTCCGCGCTTTGTCATGTCGCTAAGTAACTCCCGAAGCGTGCTTTCCTTTGAATTTGGCATTGCATTGAAAGCTTCGCTATAGTTAAAGCAAGCCTTATTCTGCCCATTGAAATAGGATAGAAGTTCGTTTGATTGCGTTGAGATATATTTACTTTTCATAGTAATAATGTCAGGATAAACCTGACTGCAATGATACGGAAGATAATTTAATGTTTTGAAATTTTGACTTTTAAAAGTATATTTTATAGTCTAATTGTCAGGATAAACCTGATATATTGAATATGAAACATTATTTTGGGTGGTACGTTGGCTAAAAATGGCTCTTTTGATTTTGCCCAGGGGGCGGCTTATGCGGTTGGGGCAAAAGCAAATGTGCCAATGTGGGCTGGCTAAAATTGAATTAAAAAAAATGCGCTGGAAAAAATAAAAAATTCAGAAGGGTCGGCAATGAGTATCGTCTCCCTCTCAATTCCGAAGTCAGATGCACTAACTCTCCATATAAACCTTATCAGGAGGCTCTCAGGGCTTGAGTTAGGGTAAAATATATTTTCTGACTGTTTCATATTTAACAGTTGTGTCATTCTAGCCTTGTGCCTAACGTTTGGCAGCTACCCGAAGGGCGGGACTTTTACCACAAAACTTGATTTGAAAAACTAAACTTCCATTAACCACAAATGTGTCTGCGGAGCACTGAACCGCCACTTTTGCCAAACCTTAGCTGTTAGCGGTAGTGGTTTCTTTTTTCGGGATAGGTCGGGCTTCAACTATTTCGTCCAATCTTCTAAAGCAATTCCCTTAATTCGTTTGAAATGGTCAGTGTTGTTTGTTACCATTGTCAAGTTATGAGTTACAGACGTTACGCCAATCAAGAGGTCGAAATCGTCAACGGGGGTTCCTGCTTTTCTCAATTGTGCTTTTTCTTTTGCGTACAGGTCTAACGAATGGAAAATGGGAACAATTTTCACCCCTGTCAAAAAATTATCAAGTACTTTTTGGTTCTTTTCTTTCTTCTCGCTATTCTCAACTCCAAACTTTAATTCTGCAAGAGTTATTTCAGAAATGAAACAATTGTCCGGGTTGACTTTTTCAAACTTTTTCTTGAGGTCAAACTTGCCCTTTATATAATATATACAGATGTTCGTATCAATTAAATAATTTTTCAAAACTGTTCAATTTGTCGGTTAAAAGTCCTGCTGTTGCGAATATCACTTATGATTTGGTCGGCAGATTGTTTTGAGTCCCAAGCTCCGAAAGCTTTGTAAAAATGTTTTTTTCTGTCGGTAATGTCTGTTTTAACTGATGTTGTGAGTTTTGAAATAAGGTCGAGTTTGTTACTTGGACTAAGATTATCAAGCAGTCGCAGGTAACCTTCAATTAGTGTAGTATTTATGTCAATCGCTTTCATTGTAGTCCAATTAATTTATTATGCAAATATAATCAAAAAGCAGTCGTTTTTCAAGGACATTGGTCAAAATAAAATTTTCATTATACTTGTCTTTCAAGTAAGCACCTTTTTAATACCATTACCGCTAACGGTTCAAGGGCAGGCGCAGAAAGCGTTTTTAACTATAAATTCTCTACGAAGCCCAGTTTATAAATTTACAAAAAATTGTCTTATGAAACGGGAGGCGCTTTTTGAGCTTGCCCTGTGTTAGCGGCTGCCGTTTCTTTAATTGTGCCAAGTTAAAATTCTTACAGTCGACCAAAGAATGAAACAGACGATACCTATTACAAAAATATTGAAACCACTTTCTCTGTCTGCTGTCGAATAAGCATACACTCTGTCTCCATTTGGTAATGTTTTTTTATGATAACGTAAATGTGAACCTATAAAAACACCAAGAAGTCCACCGAGCAAAGAAAAAATATAACCACCTATTATCCAACTTCTTTGACTTTCTTCAGGCTTTGCAAGTTCTTGAAGTCTTTGCTTCTTAATTGTCTCAGCAACTTCTGGTTTTATTTCTTTTCCTCTGTCTTTTAAAATTTTTTGCGAAAGAGTATAGTCAAACTGGTTCCACTCGTCCGGTTTCGTTACAATTTCAATAAGTTCTTCGTCAGTGAAGTCGAAAAGATAATAGTCCTTTTCAACAGAGTCAAGTTGGGCGACTGAAAGTTGTGTAAGGAGTTTGTTCGCTGTTTCAAAATTTTCTTTTTTAAGCTTTATGCGATATTCTTTTGTCAATTGATTATTAGAAAATGAAGGGTCAAAATTCAATGAAGTGTCCTCAAGAATAAAGTCGATGTTTTCCTGTTTTAATAAATCTCCAAGTTCCATTGCTGCGAACTCGTCATTAAATTTCTGAAATGTAACATATTGCTCTGTCGTCATAAGAATTGTCTTCTGTTATTTTACGGTTGCCGCTAACGGTTTGCAGCTACCCGAAGATGGCGAAATTAGCACCAAACTTAATTTGAAAAGCTGCACTGTAAATATAGCACAAAACTGTCTGCGATGCACTGTCCCGCCATTTTTGGGTAGGTGCTGTTATACACAGGGCGATTGTCCCGCCTTTGAAATGCGTCTGTTACAATTTAGCAGGCTTGAGTGTCGGTGCGGGGAGGAAAGAAAATTTTGTTTTTTTTAGGGAGGTTTTTTCTTTTTTGCGCTGGCAATGGCAAGCTTATTTAAAAACTTTGGATTGAGCTTGGCTGGTGCGGTTTTTAAATGTGCTTGCCATGAGGGGCGAATATGGAATACGAATTTTAATTGCAGCTAAAAATAAATATACAACGCTCGTAACGTAACGGTCATAACACGCAGGTCTTCACGAAACAATTATAACAAGCAAGTCGTAACGTAACGGTCGTAACACATAGGTCGTAACGAAACGGTTATAACACAATGGTCGTAGGGTAATGGATATAGCACTCTGGTCGTAAAACACAGTTCATAATGGAACAAGCGAATTAAGTTGAGCAGCTAATTTTTCTTTTGTTAAAAATTTTTCAATGAAACCGGAACATTTTTGTTTTGCTTTTTTAATGTCTGCCGGATTTGCAGATGCTGAAAGAATAAAAATGTCTATCTGATGTTTCGCAATTTCTAATTTTCTAAACTCATCAATAAATTCAAAGCCGTTCATTATTGGAAAATTAATATCAAGCAAAATGAGTTGTGGAATATCGGTTGTTTGTTCAAGGTATTGAAGTGCTTTTGAAGGACATTCAAAAGTATGAATGTCGCTCACACCGGAATTTTCCAAAATTTTCCGGTTAACAAAATTATCAATTTCGTTGTCATCAATAAGCAGAACCGAATCTAATTTTTTTCCGTTGGTTGTCATCATAAATAAGCAGGTTTATGAATAATCGTATTTTGTTTTATTTCTGACATGATTCAAAAGTAACAAAAACTAACCATATACGGTTATCTTTTTTGAATAAAAATTATTGAGCTTGGTTCTTAATATGAAAAAGACCAAACTCAATAAATTATTTGATAAACAATTTGGACTATATGTGAAACAGAAGCGCATAGAAAAGGGTTGGTCGCAAATAGAATTGGCAAGTAGGGTTGAAAATAATTTCCAAAATATTTCACGCTTGGAACGTGGTGAAGTAACGCCCACTCTTTTTTGGTGCTATAAACTTGCTAATGCTTTTGAAATGGATTTATCCGAAATAATAAAAGAATTTGCTTTTGATTTGAAAGTTAAAAAGTAGCTTCTCTGTCCAGCTTTATATCACTAATTTGTTCTATTTCTTTTCTTTTTTCTTAATTGTAAAAAACGTATAACGTAGCCCTATTGTCATTTGTTGAATTTTCCATTTCAATTCAGAATTATATTTATCCTTTTGTAAAATATTGTTTATGCCATAGTAATAGGTTCCTTCAATTGAAAACTTGTTGGTCAGATTAAAAATAAGTCCTGCCCTTGCTCCAAAATCAAAAGCATCAATATATAATTTATCAAATTTATTATCCCAGGTACTAATGCCGCCATAGCCGTCCGGTACTTGTCCTTTTTCTTCGCCTCCGCTCATTAATACAAGAGATGTTTGTATTCCAAGATTTAAGGTCAATTTTTTAATTTTAAATCCATAATAAATTGGTAAACCTAAATAAGAAATGTGCTTTTCAGTATTATCCGTAAAGGTTTCTCCGCTTGGTTGTCCATGTATATCTGTTCCTTGCAAATCCAATTGTTCTTTCCCATTAATTTGTATAAACAATAATTCTGCTCCAAGTAGTGATTTGTTTCCGAAATTAAAATTGTAAAAGATACCTCCTTGTCCGGAGGGCACAAAGTAGATTTTTAGAGTTGTAAGTGGAGAATTTTCATTATTGTATATTCTACTAAGGCCAACATTGGCTTTGATACCAATTTCCTGCTGGCCAAAAACAGAAAAACTACTATGGAATATTGTCAATAGGTATAGCAGTTTTTTCATCATACTATTTTTCTCTTTTTTTTAAAAATTTTAATAATTGATTTTAGTTTCATTTTCTCCGTTTTTATCCATTATATAAAGGTTACTTTCCGAATAGATGGTGTTTTGATTAAGCAATTTTGAATCTACCCGTTCCACTGTAATTTTTTGTCCATCTGGTGAAATGCTTGGGTATAAGTATGATTTGCTATCGCAGCCATATTTTAATTGGGTAGTTGTTCCCGTGCTTACATCTGTTTTGTATAAACCATAACCGGAACACCAAAAAATAGACTGTGAATCAGGTGACCAAACCATGCTTAAAATGATGGTTTTAGCAGTTGAAGATTGTTCTGGGTAGGAAGTTATTTTTGTTATTACTTTTGTTTGTAAATCAATCAACCCAATGTTATGACCGGTAGAAGCGCCATATACTGTAGCAATTTTAGTATTATTTGGAGCCCAGGCACCACTTCCATAAAAGGCATTAGGGATAGAATCTAAACTATTGCCGTTTGCCATAATTGTCATAATATAATATGTTGAACCAACCATTTTTCTGAAAACAATTTTTTCCCCATCGGGACTCCACTCAGGACGATAATTTTCATCACCAAATGTAAGCTGGGTAAGGCTATCTCCATACTCCATTTAGGTTGGTACCATACATAGTTCACTAAATATTTTTTTTGTCCTGTATTAAGGTTAAGGGTATACAGATTATCTCCTGCGGTAATTAAGCTGTCGCCAATGGTAAGAGCTATTTCATTTGAGTTATTGGGATTAAAAGATGGGGCATGTCTATTTAATGTAGGATTTCGGATTTGATATTGATAACCCACCCCGGCAGGCGCCATGGGAAAATCCTCACAAACACTTCCATCAGGAAATATTTGCGGATCTTTTTTACATCCTGCTATCCAAAATAGCAATAGCAAAAAAAGAGCAGAAATTAAAATTATAAATTGTGATAGCTTCATATTATTTGAACTAAACTAATGTATAACACACAATTGTTTTTGTATTTTGCCTCTATCTGTAGTAAATGAACAAATATATAAACCTTGTGGTATAGAGGTTAAATCGAGTTCGATTGTTTGTATGCCTTGCTGCTGTTCTCCATTAAAAATGATTTTTATCAATTGCCCTTGCATATCAAAAAGTTGAAGCAATATTTTTCCATTTTCAGTCAGATAATAACTGAAAGCAGCGGAATTGTTTGCCGGATTGGGAAATACATTGAACTGGTTTAAAGTATTGGGGTCTTTAATTTCATTAATTCCAACCGCATTTGGGTCGTATGTATGAATAGAAAATCCTGCGTTAGAATTTCCTTGACTGGGAAACCAAACATCCATTGTCTGGTTATATGGATACGTACCTGTTAAATGGTAAAAATAATTTCGCAGTACAGCATGGGTGGTAGTTGCCGAAACAATTTCTACAAAATTTTCTGTACTAATAGGATTTAAATGACTCCAGCCCTGGGATGAGCTAAAACGAGGCCACACATGCAATATCTGGTCAGTTGGGCTTGATAATGTATAGTCCAAAGTAAACAGTGATTGATAAATATCAGCATAATAATAAGCTGCTGCAACACCTTCGTAATTATTGGGTAAGTTAATTGGTACCTGACTTTGAACTAATGAAGATGTTATTGTAGTTGCAGCATTGTTAAATGTTTGAATGTGCTGTATTTTGTATTTCGGTTTTTCAATTAAATTCATTGCCGCACCCGCGTTTAACAAACCCCAGCCTGCATAATCATCATATCCCGGGGTACCCTTATCCGTTGCACTGTATTGTAAAATAGCCTCCACGTCTTCAGGAGCAAGGTTTATAAAAGCATCCGGCATATTCGGATTATTCAAATAACTCATCATTAAAGCTGCTACACCTGCAACGTGTGGGGTTGCAGCAGATGTTCCATTAAATGTTCTATAATCATTGGTTCCGCTTTGTAATGTTGTAACAAGTTCAGTTGTGCCGGGAGCCATAATATCAACTTCCTTCCCATAACTTGATGCCCACCAGTTATCACCATTTGAAGTTGATTTATATTGACCATCAGTGCCACTTGCACTCACATTAATTACTAATTGGTCGCTATAACAAGCGGGATATTTTGCTTCATCATTACCATCGTTACCCCGAGACACAATAAAAGTAACCTTGTTATTATTGGCAAACTCAACAGCATCGTGCAGTATCCCGGTAAATCCAGCTATAATAGGGGCGGGGGCATTCGATACTATCCCCCAACTATTACTCATAATGTTTAATCCATATCCACCGCTTGAAGTACTTATTTGCACCATCAATTATTGCGTTGCTAACAAGAGATCCTGTTCCTAAATTACCGGCATCGTTCATTATTCGCATATTATATAAATTGCAACCACTATTACTATTTGCCGCATCACCACCTGCTATACCTGCTATACCAGTGGTGTTATTTCTTAAAGCACCAATTATGCCAGCGCATCCAGTACCATGGCCAAAATTGTCATAAGGAGGAGACAAACTTGTATTGGCAGCATAATTATAACCTCCGTTCACTTTTCCATTCAACTCGCTGTGGTTTTGGTCAATACCTGTATCATATACTCCTATTTTTACAAATGATTTCCCTTTTTCTTTATCCCATGCAGGTTCTATGTTGATGTTAGCATCAGGGTATAAGGAAGTAGGGTGTAAGCTGGCTTGCTCATTTGCATATTTTGTATCGTTTGGAACATCTGTAATCCCAATAATAGGATTTAATTCAGCATACCAAACATTCGGAGTGCATTTGTTTAAACTATCTACTGTAATTTGCTCTTGCAAATTGGTTGGAAGTTCAATTATAAAAGTAGCCCAGAAATCAGGAATTTTCACAGTGTCGCCAAGCCGACTGATTGAAATAGAATCATTGGGTGTAAGGGTTTTGAAAATCTTTATTGCTGCATAGTTACCAATACTTGAACCCGCTAAACCAATTTTAGAATTCATCAAAGAAATGGTCGCTGAGTTTACAAATTTATCAAGCGTTCCAAATTCTATTGCTTTAGTATAAATTGAATTCATTACTAATGCACTTCGGTCGAACCGCACGATTATTTCATTTCCAATGTGTGTTGGACTTCCTGTGGAATCATATACAGGGATATTTGGCTGTTCAAGCTCTTTATATTGAATGGTTACAAATTTGTCTAGTGTTCCCTGCTTTGATTTTCCAACAATATAAACGACATCATTAATTTGTTGAATATCTATCGGACTAAAACTTTCATTCCCTGCACGGTTGAAGATTCGTTCCCATTTTTTATTCCCATCAGTATTATATTTTATGGTAATAGAATTTTTATTAACACCACTATTTATTTCTCCTCCTAAATAAATACTACCATTATTAAAATTCGTCACAACTTTTTTTGCCTCCGCAACATTGCTTCCGTCCGGTGCGCTTTGCTTTCTGTTCCATACCTCCGTGCCGCTACTTTGGTATTTTAATAATAAAATTTCTTTTTCTCCATTGGCTTTTGTCGTATATCCTGAAACATATACATACCCGTTATCATCAAGGTTAATCGAATTAGCAAAATTATCATAGCCTTCATCATACGTTTGTACCCATTGCACAGCCAAATTTGAATTTAGTTTCAGGGTTTTAATATTCCGCTTACCATTAATATACTCACCTCCTGTAATATAAACATTCCCTGAATTATCTCCTTTCATGGATGTAGCCTTATCTAATCCTGAAGCTGAAAGAGAATGACGAAGAATGGCTGTTTGGTTACCACTTCCATCATATTTAATCGTGGTATAATCCGCATTAGTAAAATTACTTTCACTGCTACCAGTAACTATAACGCCTCCCAAATTGTCTGCAACAATAGCTGTTGGCAAGTCATCGAAGTCAGCAAAATCATATCGCTTTACCCACTGTTCTATGCCGTACCAATTGTATTTAATTGTTGCATAGTCTTGTAAGCTGTTCTGTCCTTTGCTTTGTCCTGTAACAAATAAATTACTAGAGTTGTCAACAGTAATAGCAGAAGGTTCATCAAAACCACTTCCTGTTCCATTGTATTGTTGCGCCCATATCAGGTTTCCGTTTGCATCGTATTTTATTGTAACAAAGTCCTGGTCGTTAGTTGCATTTGTATATGCAGAACCTGCAACATATATGTTTCCATTGTTGTCAGTCGTAATAGCTGTTCCGTAATCCCTTCCGTTTGAGGTATCATTATATTGCTGCTGCCAAAGGATATTGCCATTCTGGTCTAATTTTGTTGTGATAATATTAGTTTGTTGACCTGCAACAATAACATTACCTGTAATAATAATATTTCCATTAATGTCAATGGTGGATTGGGCAATATCAGTTGTATCAGATAATGCGCTATAAGTTGCCCATTCTTCATTTACGAGGGTTTGTGCAAATGAATTATTTATATAAAAACCAATTATTGCTATTAATAGCAATTTGAAATTGTTTGTTTGTTTCATGCGTTATTGATTTTAAGAATTTATAATGTAAATTTAGGAATATTAATAAGTACTATGGTGCGTGAGCAAAATTTTAGCTCTTTTACTTGCGGTGGTGGTGCGTTGGCTGGTGTGAGCAAGTAAATGTGCTAAAATGTGTGCATTTTTTTCTTTTTTTAGTGCGTAGGCAAAAAAACAAAATTTTCTTTTGCGTGGTCGCTGCGTGTCGGATTATGAAATGTTACAATTTTTTCCGTTTCTGCAAATGTATAATCAAATTACGTTCTTGTCCCCCGCCTTGTGTATAACGTTTTGCAGCTTTGCGTTGTGGCGGATTAGATACACTAACCTGTCTTAGCGCACTATGTTTATTAATTGCACTACTGTTCATATTCACACTTCGCCCGCCATAACGCAAAGGTGCTGTTAGTGGCTGCCTTTATTCGCCCGCCAATAATTGCGGTGTCTCAACAGAATGGATTTCACTTTCTTTAAAGAATTTAATTCTCAAGTCGGGTCGAATTTCTGTCAAGTATGTTTTTAGTTTCGTCTTTTGATCTTCCGCTTGGTTGCTGTCTAAAGCACTAAAAATTAACAAAATTATAGGCGTCACTTTTCTTTTTTGAGTGTTCTCGTAATTGTCAATACTAAGAAGGAATCTATTAATTGATTCTAAAAGTCTGTTGTATGAAGCTAATTTGTCAAAATACTTTATTTCAAGAATCAAATCTTCCCTTTTTTCTATGTACTTGCTTTTTAATATTACGTCATAAGTGGAGCGTCCGATTCTTATATTTTGAAAGGTTTCATAATTGACCTTGTAATATGGAGCAAGTTTTAGATATACCAAATTTTCTATGTCGATATATTTTTGTACGGCTGTTGACTTGTTTTCAACTGATGGACCGATTTCATTTTCTATGATTTCCTTTTTCTCGTCTTTACTGATATTTTGAAGTCTCTTTGATTTCAATTCTTCGTTTTGAATTTCATCAATTACATATTGTCTTTTTTTCCAGCGATAAATTCCAATTATTAGAAGTAAAATGCCAAGTCCGATTAAGGTCGCGACAATGCAATTTAAATGTTGGCTAATAAAAAGTAAGTAGTCTTGCTGTTTAGTGATAATGGCTTTGGCTGTCGGGGTGGTCTTGTCAATTTTGTCTTGCTCGAGTATTATTAAGCCGATATTTTGATTGATAAACCAAGGCAAAAGGATTGCAGCACCAATAAAAATTAGTCCCAAAGAAGTCAGGAATTTATTTATATCTGAAAATTCTATTTTGTTCATTGTTCTTTAGTCAAAGGTTGCCACTAACGGTGAAATAGGCGCTGAAAGCGCTTATTTGATGTTAGCGGCTGTAAGTCTTTATCGGAGGATAAAGTCCATTTTAAACTACAAAACAGTCAAAAAAGCACAAAAAAATTCTCAGCGCATAAAATTGTCTAAATGCGCCAAAAAGCAAACCCAATTATTTTTACGCAAAAGTCGTGATAAAAGTTACGTAAAACCAATGGTCGTGACACCCAGCGG
>JAIOQD010000336.1 GCA_021413595.1 Bacteroidota bacterium
ATGAACAGGAGTGTTGAACCAATTGTTGTTCGGACAGTTATAAGGGTTCCACCAACCGGTAAGTGTAATATTGCTGGTATCGGCAATGTTTAAAATTTCCATTCCACAATAATCCACAGCAATGTAAACCAAATTACCGTCCAGAATAATATTGTTATATGCTTTGGGATGATCCATAGGAGTAAATACTGCGGGATTACACCAACGGCCTGTTTCCAAAGGGGAAAGTTTGTTTGTGCAATTAATAATCCTGAATCCTCCACCATCATAACACAGATATACAATACTATTCTTAACTTCCATTCCTCTAGCATTGTAATAATCAGGATTAGGATTTGTAATTGGTGGATAATTTATGTTTGGAATAAATTGAGAAACAAACTGGATATCGCTTTTATTGCTTACATTCAAAATAACCAATCCGTTTTTCATAGCTCCTAAATAAGCATAGTCACCTTCCACTTTTACAATACCGCCACCACTGGTAGATGATGGAACCAAATAAAAATCCGTAACAACAGGCAACAGCGGGTTTGTTATATCTATAATAGCCATTCCTCCTTGCTGTGGATTAGTGAACGTATTTCCAATAGTGAGAAAAAGATAATTTCCACTCTGTGAAACATTCATTACATCAAGGCTTGCAAACAAATTTGTGGAAACAGTTGCAACTAGTGTTGGGCTGGTAATAACAGAGATATCATATATTTTTAACCCTGCCTCTTTGTTTGCAACATATAAATACGGCCGATTTAGATCATCATGCATCATCGTCATTATCATAAAATTACAGGTGGAAGCAATGTCTGATTTCCACTGGATATCCATATTATTGCAATTTTGGCCATAAAAAGGAGTGCTCAACGAAGCAATAATTAAAATACAGATCACAATTTTAAAATGATTTTTCATCGGTCGAAAAGTTTTATTTTTGTAAAATTATTAAAAGTAATTCCTTTTGGTAAAATTAAATGAGATTGTACCCATTATTTTGCTTTATCAAATATAACTCATTTTAACAAATTAATTTAAAATCCCCCCTTATAATTGATTACTTTTGTAAGATTTCAAAATTTACAAAGACGATGACACTGGGTCACCTGGAGATAGAGGAAAAAAAAGTTGGGAAAGAATTATATGACTATCAGCAAGATGCTATAGATAGGATATTTGAGCGTCTGAAAAATTTCCCTGAAGGTCATAATCTGTTATACCAACTACCAACTGGTGGTGGAAAAACAGTGATATTTTCAGAGATCGCCAAGCGATATATTCAGGAGTTAGGCAAGAAGGTACTTATACTTACACATCGTATCGAACTATGTGGTCAAACATCCGATATGCTTAGCGAATTCGGTGTAAAAAATAAGATCATCAACAGTAAAGTGAAAACCTTACCCGATCAGGATGACTATATGTGTTTTGTGGCAATGGTTGAAACATTGAACAACCGTCTTCAAGATGAAAAACTGGAAATGGAACATGTTGGTTTGGTTATTATTGATGAAGCGCATTACAACTCTTTCCGTAAATTATTCCAATTTTTCGAAAAGGCTGATATTCTTGGTGTTACGGCAACACCATTAAGTTCCAATATTAAACTTCCTATGCATGAGAACTACAGTGAACTTATTGTTGGTCATTCTATTTCTTCCCTGATCGAAAAAGGTTTTCTATCCAAAGCAAATACCTATAGCTTCGATGTAAATCTCGGTTCTTTAAAAATTGGAATTGATGGAGACTATACTGTTAGCTCATCTGATCAGCTTTACGGTAATTATATTATGCAGGAAAAGTTGCTCCTTGCGTATCAGGAAAAATCTTTAGGTAAAAAAACACTGATATTTAATAATGGTATCAATACTTCCAGGGCAGTATATTCTTTATTCATGAATGCAGGGTACGATATCCGGCATCTGGATAATACCAATAGCGATCAGGAACGTAAAGATATTCTTCATTGGTTTAAAACCAA
>JAIOQD010000337.1 GCA_021413595.1 Bacteroidota bacterium
AAAATTTAAAAAAATATAAATGGATTCAAAAATCAAACTAAGTATTGTTACTGCACTTTTTGTTTCAGTATCAATGTTCTTTGGTTGTAAAAAAGAAACCTCTTTAAGCCCAAATGCATCTTGTCCTACAGTAAATAAGGAATTGGATGTTTTGGTTAAGAATTTTTTCGAAAATAAACATCAGCTTTTGGTTGAAACAAGATCAACTCAGTTAGAAAGCGCATCAAATAGAGTGTCCGCTTTTTTTTCTAATACAGTTGTGGCTAAAAAATGCCTTAACGATATACAAGATCAGAAAACCATCAGAGCAACAGGGGAGCTGGTATATACCGGTTTTGAAGTAAAAGCTGATATCGATTACACTACTTGGAAAGTTGAAGGTGATTTGGTGAAATTTAACGTAGCTCTGTTTTATTCCTATACCACTAATGCAACAGATATGTTTACCGGTGAAGCGGTTGCTCCTGCAGGGTATGAATTATACACTTTTACGGTTTCTGAAAAGGAACAAGGTTGGGTAATTGTAAATCAGGAACAAACGGTTGATCCAAACTATAATCCCGGTATTATTTCTACAGATGAAGATATGCCCGCTTCATTCAATAAAGATATTGCCGCCTATACTTATTCCGGAACAACCGCAGCTGCATTTGCAACAGCTCATTGGAACATGATAACAAACGTTACCGGTTATTATGATTTTACAAACTTAGGAGGGGATTGCACCAATTTTACATCTCGTTGCTTGCGTGAAGGAGGTTGGAAACAAACCAATAATTGGTTTTATAAATCCAGTGGAGCTTCGGGAAATAATATGGTAACTTATAAACGCAGTCCGTCATGGACTGGAGCGAATGCATTTTATCAGTTTATCAGTAATTTCGGTCAGTATGGTGGCGTAAATGGTAATAACCGCGTTACCCCAAAATTTGCAAATGTTCTTGTGCCTATGGCTACGGCTCCTGCAGCGCAATGGACCGCTTTTTATAATACAATCAAAGTATTAAAAAAGGGTGATATTCTTGAGTTAGGAAATGGCGGAAGCCCTGCTATAATTGGACATAATATGATTGTTACAAAGGTATTGCCAACTTCTCCATTTATTCTTTTAGCATATAGAAATGCAACAGGATACCTTCCTGCAAAAGACCGACCTATCAATGAATTCTGTGGCAGACGTCTTTACGGATTTTTTGTTAAATCGGCAGGTAATTAATAATCAAAGCGTTTGGGGCGTTCCCCTTTCTTAAACAAGAAAGGGGCGGGCTTTCCTCTTCAATTTTTTCTAAAAAGAAAAGGGTTCCGTTGCAATTCCTAACACAAAAGTGCCAGCAGTAAAATCAAAAAATCTTTCAAAAACTTACACAATAGTGGTGAAAAAGTAAAAATTTTAAAGGAGAGGAACAATATGAATATTATTCCTCTCTTTTTGTTTGTAGCGCCTGTTCAAAATTAATTTTAAGTTCAAAAATTTTGAGGAAATAAAACTTTTTTAAAAAAGTACCGTTTAATAGATAAAGATTAAACATCTTTGTATTTAGAATGTTGTGCTTTTTATAAATTTATTTCAAATAATGACTCAATTTAATTTTATAAAAGATATTGCCAAATACGGGTTAGAAAATGACCGGGAAAAATTATTGAATGTATTAAATGAATTAATTGATTATTCAAAAAAAACAAAAAAAATAAATTTTGCGTTGCAACTTCAATCGATTTTAAAAGACGCAATTAGAGAGCACCATACAAGCACTTTAACTAAAGTAGGTTCTAACGAATATTACGACAAACTTGATGATAGAGAATTAAGTGAATTTATCATTGAAAAACTTACTTCGAATTATTCTTTTGAAAATTTAGTTTGTGATGATCTTGTTAAAGATGAATTAAATCATTTTATAGAAGAACATCAATCTGCAGATATGCTGCAAAGATTTAATTTGCCGATTTCAAATAAGATAATTTTACATGGACCATCCGGATGCGGTAAAACCCTTGCCTCGTACGTAATAGCAGGGGAACTCCATAAAATGATGGTAGTTATTAATTTAGGGGCGATCGTATCCTCTAAGTTAGGAGAAACTAGCAAAAACTTATCTAAAATTTTTAGAAAGGCAGCATCAGAAGATTGTATAATATTTATTGATGAATTCGATTCCTTAGGTAAGGTCCGTGATTATAACCAAGATCATGGTGAAATGAAACGTGTTGTAAATACTATATTACAGCTATTTGATTATTTGCCGCAATCTAGTGTCGTTATTGCTGCTACTAATCAAATTGGAATGATTGATGACGCTCTTTTAAGGAGGTTTGACATGAATATTAAATTTGACATGCCAAACGAAATTCAAATTAAAGAACTTGTTATAAAAACATTAAAGAATGGACAGTTTGTTTTTAATAAACCCCAAAGTGTTATTTCTACTATAAAACTATGTATAGGTCTTTCTTACTATAGCATACAAAAGACGTTAATTACGGCTATTAAACGTAGCTTGTTTATTAATAGTAACAATAAGACTGTACCAATGAGTGCAATAATCGATATGGATATATGGAAAGGTCTTATTCAGCAAGAAAAAAAAGCATTAAAGCCTTTGAAAAAACGTTAGGCCTCTGCTTCTAAATCGGCTTCTCCTGCAGCATCTGATAGAACAATATTTTCTACATTGTTAATTGCAATTATTTCATTGTACAAAACACCAGAGGCTTTATTAAAAGGCCATTCAGAAATTGTAATTGCCAATGAAAATAGATGCTTGCTGTTTTTTAGGTTGTCAAGATTAGCATTCTCGATTTCGCTTTTGCTTGTACATTTTATTGCGATTGCTAATTGATTTCCTAAGTCTCTAATTTGCTTTGCACTAAGTGAAAAATTAACTTTTTGACTGTTACTAAATATCCGATTTTCTACTCCGAAAAAATCATCAGACCAGCTTACACTAGATTTTAATTGATTTTCAGTAATATTTTTGTTTGCTAAATCCGATGCTGCTAAATTCTTAAAAAAGCCAAAAGTAATTTGTAAAGGGCAGTATGCAAGATGATTATTCTTTACAGGTAAAAAACTATAACATAGAGTTGCAGTAATATTTAATTTGTTTTCAGTTTCGGTTATATATTTTGGTAATTCAATCGGAATAACTTTAAATTGTTCTAATATTATTTCATCCTCCACCCCATGGAGTAATAGTGGAATTAATAAGTAATGATTTTACAGATTGAGTTTTTAACTTTGGATATTCTTTTAATATTTGAGCAGCAATAGATGTTACAAGAGGTGTTGCAAGGCTTGTTCCGCAAGTTCTACTAAAATATTTTTCAGTTGATTGCAAAGGACTCCTTAATATCTCTATTCCCGCTTCAAAATCAAATAAGTCACCTCCATAAAAAACTAAATCAGGTTTGTTTAGAAACTTATTTTTTTGCGAGCGCATAAACCCTACACCGTTAATAAGTTGACTATAATCATAATGAAATTTTCTAGAATAAATTGCGGGATATTCTTTTGCAGGTGTAATACCATATTCAGCTTTATTTTCAAAATTACCTGCCAATGCACCAACAGTAATGTTATTTAATGATTCTGCAGGGATAGCGATATTAGTCAATTCACATCTATGAAATGGGCTATTGGAACCAGGGGAATAAAAATGATATGGATATTCATGGCTGCTATGAGGATCTTCTTGCAACTCTTTAATATGTTGATCATTGATATTGCCAGCTGAAATGAAAATTACTAAGTCATTTTCATATGCTAATTTATCCAACAAATAGGCATAGTCTGAAAAAGTTGAATTATACTTTTTGGCCGAAGGGTCGTTTAGTGATAAGTTAAATATTCTTACGCCAAATCTCTCATTTGCTTCTTTTATTGCTTCAACAATCCCGATTACACTCAGTGTTTCAGTGCCACTATTAAGCACCTTTATTGGTACAATTTCTGCATTCGACACATAATTTTCTTCTAATGACAAATAGAATTTTGAACCCAATACCACAATGCCTGCAACTAATGTACCATGCCCATTCTCATCCCAAAAAGATGTTGTATTCGTAATGTCTATTGAATTAGCAGACAATACCGGTATAAGTGGATCAATTTTACTCACACCCGTATCG
This sequence comes from Bacteroidota bacterium, assembly GCA_021413595.1. Taxonomy (GTDB): domain Bacteria; phylum Bacteroidota; class Bacteroidia; order 2-12-FULL-35-15; family 2-12-FULL-35-15; genus 2-12-FULL-35-15. The sequence continues at coordinate 4,129 of JAIOQD010000337.1, forward strand.
ATTATACCAACTTTTGTGTTTTTTGAATCGGGTATAGTATTAAATCCAAAATCTCTAATTGCAGTACCATAATCACTTGGCTTTAATCTTTCAACTCTTGAAGATGTTATTTGTTTGACAATATCAAAACTTGATGCAATGGCTGAAACCTCCTCAGTTGTTAAATCAGAAACTTCTAAAAGACCGCCTTGCGGCAAATACTGATATGTTTTTTTGTTTTCATCTAAGTGTTTTTTTAAAGTTTCAAAAATCGATTGAGATTTTTTATCATATAAATCAATTAAAGAAAATTGCGTTTGTTGTTTGTTAGTCGATTGAATAATTCTTTTGGTAGTGTGAAATTCTAGATTATGTATTAATGGCATTAAATAATAATCCGTTCTTTGCCAAGTTATATTTACTGGACTTGTATAAAATTTTTGAATATGTTCTTTAAATTTTTCAAATAATTTAAGGTTATCAATTGCAAAAAGAACAGATCTATTAAAATTTTCATAAGAAATAACGGATAATCCATACTCTTGAATAAACTTTTTTTGCAGATCAAATCCAAATCTCTTGTAAAAGTGAATCGTAAGTAAATCAATGTTTTCTGGAACCTGAATTGGTCGTTCTTGTTGTCTAACTCTTCTTTCAGAAATAAACGATAAATATGCTTCTCTTAATCTAGTTTGGTGGGCAGAATTGGGGAGTTTAGCTAATTCTTCTTCATCTTCTTCAGGATTATTATTCCCGACAACATTTCTTTGTTTTTTAAATCCGCTTGCTAAATCCTTAGGGTTAGTAAGATATAAATGTGGTTTATTTGAAGCCATATAATTTTAACTAAATGAATAATATCAAATATATATAAATATTAGTGTTATTCAAGTATTTCAATACATTCTCTAAGACCCGAACAAACAAAAACCCCTTGCAATCAAAAGATTGCAAGGGGTTTTTTGTTGTCTTTAGTAGCCCGTAGGGGAATCGAACCCCTCTTACCAGGATGAAAACCTGGCGTCCTAACCCCTAGACGAACGGGCCTTAGA
>JAIOQD010000228.1 GCA_021413595.1 Bacteroidota bacterium
TTTTGGCCTGAAATTTATTCCTTTAAGGAAGGCATCCGCTAACCTACGGACAGCTGAACATACGAAGAGTTCAAGTTTTTTGTTTGTTGGATTTAGTTTGTTTTTTTTACTTTCTGTTTCAGTATTTCAGTCCTGTAGTGACGGGCATAAAAAAACAACCAGAAACACAAATCTGCAAAGCAAAGATTTTCAGGATAAATTGATCGTTGCAAATAAAATGTATGTGAGGCAGGAAAGTGATGAAATTAATAATTATGTGAAGCATAAGGGCTGGAAAATGACCACAACAGGTACTGGTTTACGTTATATGATTACAAATAAAGGTAATGGGGCTGCTGCGGAAGTTGGAAAATATGCAAAAGTAAATTATAAGATCAGTCTGCTTGATGGTACACTTTGTTACTCATCTGATTCTACCGGAGCCAAAGTTTTTTTGATCGGCAGAGATAATGTTGAAACCGGCTTGCACGAGGGGATACAGCTTTTGCATGTAGGAGATAAAGCGATGTTTATTTTGCCATCACATTTGGCGCATGGATTAATGGGGGATGATAGCAAAATACCTCCAAAAGCTTCCGTTATTTATGATATTGAATTATTATCCGTTCGTTAACTTTTAAAAGGCAATTATTCAATTTTACAGTTTGGCAATTGTATAATTATTTAAAAATTGACTACTGCAAAATTGACCAATTGTATAATTACTTATGAATACAAATGTTTTAGTTGCACTATTTGTTACTTCACTATTAAGTTCTTGTTGGAATAATTCGCCTTTTAAAGGCTATACCCAATCAGATTCCGGACTTTATTATAAATTGCAAACACTAGGTGATGGAAAAAGTAAACCTTCCCCCGGTGATTTTTTGCAGTTAAAAATTACTTATAAAACCATTAGAGATTCTGTTTTTTTGGATTCCTATTATTGTAATGAAACAGGAATGGTTATTTTGCCATTTAACCATTCTTCATTTAAAGGTAGTTTCGAAGAGGGTTTAACTTCCATGAATGCAGGTGATAGTAATTCCTTTATTGTTAGTTCGGATTCCCTTTTTAAAAAATTTTTCAGATCTGAATTACCCCTATTTTTGGAACCTGGTAGCTTGGTTAAAATGGATGTAAAATTGCATAGTATCTTAACCAGAAATGAGTATTTGGCTGAACTGGAAAAGTATAAAGGCATTGTTGAGGATCGTGATATTGAAGAATCGCGTAAGCTTAAGATATATCTGGATACCAATCAAACTCAGTTTTATCAGATCAATAATGGGATGTATTACCTGCCCATAAAGCAAGGCGTGGGGGATTATGCAAAATATGGTGATATGGTAAAAATACACTATATCGGTTATTTTTTAAATGGTAAACAATTTGAATCTACTTATGAACGCGGTCAGCCTTTCGAATTTAATTTTGGTGAGGAAGGACAGGTAATAAATGGATTTAAAACTGCAATAAGTTTAATGAATGAAGGTGCCAAAACAAAATTTATTATACCTTCGCACCTTGCTTTTGGTGAAACAGGCTCATCAACCAATATTGTTCCTGCTTACTCAACGGTTATATACGAAATTGAACTGTTGAATTTAACAAAACATAACAATTAGTATTCTTCTTGTTTTGAAGGATGTTTTATATTTGCAACTGAATTAAATTGGATAAAATAATAAAATTATATAAATTAAAATTTACAAAAAAATAAAATGAAAAAACAATTTTCAAAAAAAATCGCCTTTGCCACACTTGGTGCCGTTCTTGTAATTACAGCTTGTAATAAATCACCTTATCCGGGTTATGATTTGGCAGAAAACGGTGTATATGCTAAATTTTATACACAAGTTGAGAATGGTGTGAAACCTAAAGAAGGAGATATTGTTAAATTAGTTTTGGCATATAAAAATAGCAAAGATTCAGTTTTATTTGATTCAAAAAACAAGAACCCGAATGGTACCAATTTTATAGAATTTCCTTTAAGTAAATCAACATTTAAAGGTAGTTTTGAAGAGGCATTGTCCATGATGTCGGTGGGTGATAGCGCAAGCTTTATGATTAGCGCAGATTCGGTTTACACCAAAACATTTAGAGCGAAAGACCTGCCTCCGTATATCGAAAAAGGTAGTATGTTGAATTTTGAGGTAAAACTTGAAAAAATTACTGCAAAAGAAGAAGCGGATAAAGAGCGCAACCAAAAAATGGAGGAGCAAAAAGCAATGGCAGAACTTCGTAGAAATGAAGAGCCAAAAGCATTTGCTAACTATTTAGAAACTAATAAAATTACTGCTAAACCTTTAGCAAGTGGTTTATATTATATTGAAAAAACAAAAGGGAAAGGACCTAAACCGGAAAAAGGAAGTAAAGTGAAAGTTAATTATACTGGACGTTTACTTGATGGCAGTGTTTTTGATACAAGTGATGAAGCGGTTGCAAAACAAGCTGGTGTGTATGACGAAAGAAGAACGTATGAACCAATTGAATTCCCTTTAGGCCAGGGACAAGTTATTCCGAAAAAAGTAGCGATTATTATTTTTGCATTATCGGTAGTTACAGGTAATGCACAAGAAAAAGGGAAAGGTCAGAAAATTATTAACCCAAAAACTATGAAAACGGCCTCAGGTTTGGAATATACAATTAAAGAAAAAGGAAAAGGTAAGAAACCTAAGGTTGGGGATAAAGTATTTGTTCATTATACCGGAAAGTTTACCAATGATACCGTTTTTGATAGTTCAGTAAATCGTGGTACGCCATTTTCATTTAAACTAGGTGCAGGTCAGGTAATTAAAGGTTGGGATGAAGCATTTCTTCTTTTAGAGGTAGGCGATAAAGCAACAATTAAATTTGGTCCTGAATTAGGTTATGGTGATAGACAATCTGGTGCAATACCGGCAAATTCAACCCTAGTTTTTGATGTTGAATTACTTAGTATTGTTGAAAGTCCTCATGCCTGGGATGTAAAAGGGAAAGATACCATTACTATGGCAAATGGTTTAAAGTATATCGTGATAAAAGAAAATAAGGCTGCTGCAAAAGCTTCATTTGGAAACAACGTAACACTTCATTATAGTGGTTTTTTTAAGGACGGTAAAGGCTTCGACTCATCTGTGGAAAGAGAGCAGCCATTTACAGTAAAAATGGGTTCAGGCCAACTTATCAAAGCTTTAGAAGATGGTATTGCTTTAATGCATAAGGGCGATAAAGTAAAGTTTTATATTCCCTACCAATTAGCGTATGGTGAGCAGGGACATGCCCCTGCTATTCCACCAAAAGCAGATTTGATCTTCGACATTGAAATTTTAGATGTAGTACCGGTTTTAGTTCCTGCTCTTTTTGACATTACCGGTAAAGAAGTAAAAACAACAGCTTCAGGTTTAAAGTATTATGAAATAGTAAAAAGTAATAACCCTGTAAAAGCAGCACCTGGCAAAACTGTTAGGGTACACTATTCTGGTTATTTGGCGGATGGAAAGATGTTCGATTCATCTGTGGAGCGTGGTGATCCTTTTGAGTTTGTATTAGGACAAGCGCAGGTTATTCCGGGTTGGGATGAAGGTATTGCCTTGATGAATGTAGGTGATAAATTACGTTTGCTTATTCCTTACTATTTAGCTTATGGCGAACAAGGCAGACTACCCATGATTCCGGCAAAAGCTGATCTTACATTTGATGTGGAATTAATGGATGTGAAATAAGGTAGTAATTACCAACTTTTTTTCTCAGATCAGATCCATTTTAATTTTAAAGCTCCCGAAATTTTCGGGAGCTTTTTTTGTATAAAAAAGGTGCAGAGCTAAAAAATAAATACATTTGATAAACAATTTAACAGGCGCAACAAAATTCTCCAAAGCACACAAATATTAAGCGGAACATGAAATCATTAGCAGCTACACCAACGGAATACATTGAAAGCCTTCCTGATGATAGGAAGGAAGCAATAAAAGAATTAAGAAAAGTTATTCTAAAAAATCTGCCCAAAGGTTTTTCTGAAGTAATGAGTTACGGTATGATCGGTTATGTGGTGCCTCATTCATTATACCCCAATGGCTATCATTGTGATCCCAAATTACCTTTGCCTTTTATGGGTTTTGCTTCACAGAAAAATTTTATTGCAGTGTATCACATGGGTATTTATGCTGACAAAAAATTATTGGATTGGTTCACAAATGAATATCCCAAGTATTCAAAAACAAAATTGGACATAGGGAAAAGTTGTCTTCGTTTCAAAAAAATGGACCAAATACCTTATAAGCTTATAGGGGATTTAGTAACAAAAATAACGCCTAAGGAGTGGATAGATATTTATGAAAGCCAGTTTAAAAATAGATCTGCTGTAAGAAAAGATTAAAAATTTTTCAAAATAAACTTTGCACGCGCATGA
>JAIOQD010000208.1 GCA_021413595.1 Bacteroidota bacterium
CCTGGTAAGTTTTACCTGCTAAAATGGTAATAAAATAATCTCCGTTTCCTGAGTTAGATAAAGTACTACCTATTTTGATCCCGTTTTGGTCATAATACACAACTTCTGCTTCCATAGCACTTCCATCAGAAGCGTTGAATATTGTACCTCTTAAAATAGCCATAGAATCGATAACTTTAGCTTTCATATCTTTTTCGAGGATAGGGTAATTTGTAAGATCTACCTTATAGATATCAAGATCACCTTTACCACCTTTTCTATCGCTGGTAAAATAGCCAGCCTGAGCATCAACAGATAAAGTTAAACTCATGTCATTATCAAGAGTATTTATAGGATACCCCAAGTTAAGTGGTTTTGACCATTTCCCATTTTCATTAACGGTTTTAAAAATGTCATAGCCACCCATAGAATTGTAGCCATTTGAGCTCAAAAATAATGTTTTTCCGTCAGGAGCTAAGAAAATCCCTCCTTCATCTTCAGTTGTATTTACATCGGGACCAAGATTAACAGGTACATCCCACTCGGTACGGCTTTTACGTTTTGATACGTAAATATCGGCATGACCGAAACCTCCTTCGGGACGTTCACTTACAAAATAGAGCAAGTTGCCATCTGGTGAAATACAAGCACCACCTTCAAAAAAAGTTGTATTGATCGGTTTGCCTAATGATACAGGTGATCCCCATTTTCCGGAAGAACTCAATTTTGAGAAATAAATATCTCCCCCGCGAGATTCGCCTTCAGTATCATTTCTATAAACAAAAATAGCTTTTCCATCAGGAGAAATGCTTGTACATGCATCGTGACCTTCGGAATTGATAGCTCCCGGAACTAATTCAGCATCGGCCCAAGTTTTTTTAACAGAATCCCATCTTGAAATGTAAATATCCTCGTAGTATTTTTTATCTCCTTCAATATCCAGTGCACTTGATTTTCCCGGACGTCTGGAGGTAAAAATTAAGGTTCTTCCATCTGCAGTAATTGATGGGTTTTTGTCGTCATATTCAGAATTTATTACATCACTTACGTTTTCAATTTTAACAGGAACAGGTTTTGCCATCAAAACTTTAGCTTGATTTACTTGAGAAAGGAAGACATTCACATCACTTTCATTTGCTTTTTTACCCTCTCCAACAGCGGTTTTATATGCTGTAAATTCGATAAGTGCAGAATCCACATTACCGTCCATAAAATATAATTTACCTAATAGTAATGAAATATCTTCATTTGCTTTAGGATCAATGCTTTGGGCTTTTTTTGCATTGTCCAGTGCCTGTGTAAATTGATTCATTGAAAAAAAACATTCAGCAATGTGAAAAAAAATATTGGCATCATTGGGAAGGGTTTTCAACAGGTCGTTATAAACATTTAATGCTCCTTGATAATCGCCAGCATAAAAACGTTGCTGAGCGTTGAACATTTTAACCTGATCTTCGCTTTTTTCAATTATACTTTTTTGAGCGGATACGGTAGTTATTGAAAACATCAATAGAACCGACAAATACATTATTCTTTTTATCATAACTGAACTATTAAATTGAATAGAAGGAATTCCAGAAAAAACTCAATTTTATTTATTTACTGCAAACTTAATAAAAAAAGCCATACTTCATATAAAATTTGGAATTACATTTTTTAAAAGGTAAAATTAGGGGCTTATTGACAAAATTACAGCTTCATTTTTACAATATAGTCCAAAAATAGATTTAGTGCTTTTTCTTTTAAATTATCATAATCATATTTAATATTAATGGTAAGGTAGGCTTCAATATTTGTGGAATAAGTGTTTTGGTCCACTAATTCAGCAATTAATTTAGTACGGTTATCAATTCCAAATTTTAAAGTCCTGTTAAATTCGCTGATAAAGTGATCCGGTAATTTTTTATTGGCTACCCAGCAAGCAAAAACAAATGGTAATTGAGTGAATTTTTGCCATTCTTCGGCCAGATCATAGGAATAGGGGTATTTGTTTTCCAATTCAAAGGTACGATCTCCAATAATAACGGCAGCGGTGGTTCCTTCTATATCATTTTCATAGTTAGCTTTTGCGGGAATCCATTGTGGATCTGTTTTCCAATAATTACCGGCTAAAACTTTTACCAATAAAACAGATGTTTTTGATTGATAATCGAGCAAAATGTTTTTTATTTCCTGCAAAGGTACTTTGCTGTATAGTATTACTGATGCAACTTTTCCTTCGGCACCAATACAATAATCGCTGATAATGTACTTCTCTTTTAACTGTGGCAATACGGCAACCGGAATTAATCCGATATCAACTGTACCAGCTATTAATTTTTGTGCACAAACAGATGGAATGTCTAGTTGTAAGTCGATCTCATTGATCAATTTAGAATGTTCTAAACCATAAATAAAAGGTTTTGAATTCAAATAAGATACGACTGATATTTTTATTTTACTCATAAATTTAATTTCGAATATACTACGAATTGCGAATTTTTAGGAATTAGGAATATAGTTTGTTTTCATTTATTATTTGTCCTTATTTTCATAATTGTGAAGGAAGTTTTTATATTATTTTGTTTCAAGTACTGCAATGGTTGCTGCCACAGGTGCAAGTATTGCCGATATTGGTCCACCAATAAAAGGGATGGCAAAAAGCAACGAAAAAATACATCCATTACCAATTACCAGACCTTTGTTTTTTCGCATATACTTCACACTTTCTGAAATATTCATTTTACGTCTTTCGTTGGTATAGTCAACCATTGAAAAGCCATAGAAATAACAGGAAAGGATAAATAAAAATAAGGGAGATAGCCAGCCAATTATCGGGATCCAAACAACCATAAAACATAGGATAATAACACCGAATTCGATAAACATATTACGTAAAGCAATGCAAATCCCTCTGGAAATGTCTTTAACAAACTGAAGTAAATTAAAAGGATGTTTTGTAGCGCTGATAATTTGTTCGGTTCTCTCGGAAAGTGAAGCCATTGCAGGCGACATGAGTATTAAAACTATATATTTATTTAGGGTTAAATATATAAAAAAGAAAATTATATACAATCCTATACGAAGAAAAAAGTGTAAAAAGCCTGTCCAGGCGGCATCATTTAGTCCGGCAGCTATTGGGAGATGCAGGATCCAGTGTTCAAGTGAGTTGGATAGGGAAGTGGCGAATGAAAATCCACCAACAATCATTAAGATTGAAATAATAAGTGGATAAATAAAATATATCCATAATCCATTATCTATTACAAATGATAATGCCTTTATGTAGCTTTTAGAAGCCAAAGCAAATTGCTCAAAAAAACGGTTTCGACTTTTCATTTTCATTGTAAAGTTAATTTTTTTTTAATCTCTATCTGAAACGCCCCCTTATTCGTGCATTTAATTTGCGATTCATGATGTAATTAAGAATCAAAGGCTATTTTTGTAATAAAATCCTTCAAAATGTATAAACACATTATCCTATTGTTGCTTGTTTTGTTTTCTTTTTTTGAAAAAGGCTTTGCACAAATATATAAACAAACAATACGTGGAAAAATTATTGATGTTGATTCTAAATCGCCTGTATTTGGTGCAAACATTATACTCTTAAACAGTATATTAAATAATATCATTATTACCTCTGCGAAAGAAATGATTTTAACGGTTGAATTGCGCGAAAAAGTTTATTCATCTGAAGTAATTGAAATAGTAGCAGAAAGAGATAAGACAAAGGCAAATAATGATCTGGTAAGTGTAAGTGCACGTAATTTTCAGGCGGAAGAAACAAACCGTTATGCCGGAAGCAGAGGCGATCCAAGTAAAATGGTTTCCAACTATGCTGGAGTGTCATCAGGGAATGATGCGCAAAATAATATTATTGTTAGGGGCAATTCCCCTCTTGGCGTTTTATGGCGTTTGGAAGGCGTTGATATTCCAAATCCCAATCATTTTTCCACACAAGGTGCGTCAGGAGGACCAATAAGCATGCTCAATAATAACGTGCTTGGTAATTCTGACTTTTTAACCGGAGCTTTTCCTTCTGAATATGGAAATAAAACAGCTGCAGTATTTGATCTGAAATTACGAAACGGAAATAATGAAAAGAGAGAATTTACCGGGCAGGTTGGTGTTAATGGTATTGAGTTGGGAGCTGAAGGGCCGATTTCCAAGAAAAAGGGGAGTTCTTATATTGTGAATTATCGCTATTCCACGTTGGAAGTATTTAACAGATTGGGGATTTCTTTTGGAGTTTCCGCAAGTCCTCAGTACCAGGATCTTTCTTATAAATTCAATATTCCAACCGAAAAGGCAGGTATATTTACTTTTTGGGGTATTGGTGGAATCAGCTCCATTTCTTTATTGGATAGCAAACAAAAAACAAGCGATTGGTCCTTTACTTCAAAAGGCGAAGATCTTGTTTTCAAAACAAGTATGGGGGCGACAGGACTTTCACATACCTATTTTTTTAAAAGTAACGTTTCAGGTAAACTTTCATTATCAGCTTCTGCGAGCGATTTTGATGTAACTATTGATTCACTTTCACCTGTGGATGTTTCCAAATTCAGAATAGCCAGAAACAATTCAACAGAAGGGAATGTAATTGCCAATTATACGGTTACTGATAAAATAAATGCAAGTCATTTAATTAAAGTTGGTGCGACCTACCAAACTCTATTTTTTGATGCACATTCATTTGCGTATTCAACGATATATGGCAAATATATTAAGGAGTTGGATGTAAATAAATCAACTGCAGGTTTGTTTCAATCATTTTTAGCATGGCAATTCCGACCTACGGATAAACTCACCATTAATAGCGGTGTACATTACCAGAATTTTTTATTGAATAAGACCTGGGCACTGGAACCTAGGTTGGGAATGCGCTATCAGCTTTCTGCCAAACAAAATTTTAGTATTGGATATGGA
>JAIOQD010000229.1 GCA_021413595.1 Bacteroidota bacterium
CTGGCAATTCTTTCCTTTCTCTTCATCTCTTTTCTTGTTAATTTCAACACTGCAAGTGCGCAAGACGCTGAAAAACTATTCAAACAAAACTGTGCTGTTTGTCATAGTTTAGGCAAAACTAAACTTGTAGGTCCGGGTTTGGAAGGTATTGGAACACGTGCTCCAAGTGATGCATGGTTGGCTAAATGGATCAAGAACAATTTGGAAGTGCTGAAAAGTGGTGATGCATATGGGAAGAAAATCTTAGCTGAAAGCAACGGAGCTGGCATGAGCACCTTTACTGATTTGAAGGATGAAGAAATTGCTGCACTTATTACCTACATCAAAACCCCTCCTAAACCAGCAGAAGTGGTTGTTAAAGGTCCTGTTGCTGGTTCTGCTAAAGCTGAAGAAAAAGGCGTTAATCCATTAGCGATACTAATAGGTGTAATCGCATTTTTAGTAATTATTATCGCTGTATTACGCGGAGTAAGCCATTCATTAAAAAACATACAAAACGAAAAACAAGGCTTACCTGAAGAAGAAGCTGTTGGTCCTTGGCATGAAATTAAAACATGGATGGGCTTCCATAAAAGAACTGTTGCTGTTATTATCCTGTTTATTGTTGGAGGATTACTTTCTTCAGGCTGGTATGCTTTAAAGGATATTGGAGTTTACACTGGATACCAACCTACACAACCTATTGCTTTTTCGCATAAAATTCACGCTGGCGACAATGCAATTAATTGTCAGTATTGCCACTCTGGTGCTGAAAAAAGCAAAACAGCAGGTATTCCTTCTGTTAATGTTTGTATGAATTGCCACAAAGGTATTTCAAAAGGACCTACTACCGGAACAGAAGAAATTGCTAAAATATACGAAGCTGCTGGATGGGATCCTGAAAAAGGAGAATACAGCAAACCACAAAAACCTATTGAGTGGGTTAAGGTTCATAATCTTCAGGACTTTGTTTATTTCTCTCACCAACAACACGTGAAGGTTGGTAAGCAAGAATGTGCTACCTGCCATGGTGACCTAAAAGAAATGACCACTGCAAAACAAGTAAGTCCTTTAACAATGGGATGGTGTGTTGATTGCCACAGAAAAACAGAAGTACCGGGCATGAAAGACAACCCATACTATGAAAGTTTACACAAAAAATTAGCAGAAAAATATACAGGACAAACAATCACCGTTGATAAAATGGGTGGTATTGAATGTGGAAAATGTCATTATTAAGATCCTAAAGTATTATTTCTAAATTCTAAAATAGGATTAGAAAATGTTTAAAATTTAGGGTTAGGGTTAAAAAAATTAGGATTTAGAATTAGAGATTAGAATTTATAAAGATATGGCAACAAAAAAATACTGGAAAGGATTAGAAGAGCTAAAAAACAGTCCTGAATTTGTTCAAAATGTAAATAATGAATTTGCAGAACAAGTACCTGTAGAAAAATTTTTAGACAACAATAACCTTACAAATAACGGTACCAACCGTAGAGATTTTTTGAAGTTTTTAGGATTTAGTGTTGCTGCTGCATCACTAGCTTCATGTGAAGCTCCTGTAAACAAAGCTATTCCTTATTTAAACAAACCGGAAGAAATTACTCCCGGTGTTGCCAATTGGTATGCTTCTACTTATTATGACGGTAGAGATTACGCTTCCATATTAGTAAAAACCAGAGAAGGCCGCCCTATTAAAATATCCGGAAATTCTCTTTCAAAAGTATCAAATGGTTCTACTAATTCACGTATTCAAGCATCTGTACTTTCATTATATGACTCATCCCGCTTAACCGGACCGGTAACACAAAACGGAGAAAGCATTAAATGGTCGAAAGTAGATAAAGAAGTTCGTGCTAATTTAGCTGCTATTACTGCTAAAGGAGGTGCTATCCGTATTTTATCATCAACAATTATAAGCCCTTCAACAAAAGCTGCTATTGATGAGTTTATTGTTAAATATCCAACAACAAAACATATAACATATGATGCGATTTCATTTGCCGGAATTGCAAATGCAAACGCTCAAACATTCGGACAAGCAATCATTCCAACCTATCAATTTGAGAACGCACAGGTAGTTGTAGGTATCGGAGCTGATTTCCTAACTAATTGGATTGAGGATTTTTCTTTGGCGTATGCAAAAAACAGAAAAGTTAGCAAAGAAAAACCGGAAATGTCCAAACATTACCAATTCGAGTCTAACTTATCATTAACAGGGGCAAATGCAGATGAACGTATCCCTGTTAAGGTATCTGAACAAGCTAAAGTTGTAGTGAATTTATACAATGCAATTGCTAAACTTGTTGGAGTCTCCACTTTACCTAAAACGGAATTAGCATGCGATGCCATGATCACCAAAGTAGCCAAAGATCTTGTGGCAAACAAAGGTAAATCATTAGTAGTATGCGGATCTAACGATACAAGAGTTCAACTGATAGTAAATGAAATCAATACCTTGATAGGTAGCTATGGCAAAACCATTGATATGGAAAACCCAAGTTATTTAAATCAAAGTAATGATAAAGCTTTTGCTGAGCTGACCGCTGAAATGGCTTCTGGAAAAATAGATGCAATTATCACTTATAACACTAACCCTGTATATACTGCTCCTGCCAACTTAAAATTTGCTGAGGCTTATAATAAAGTTGGTTTACGTATTTCTTTTGCCGACAGAGCTGACGAAACAGCTTCTTTAGCAACATTCATCTGTCCAGATCATCATTACCTTGAATCTTGGAACGATTTTAATCCAAGAAAAACACATTACAGTTTATCTCAACCTACTATTTCGCCTTTATTTGCAGAACAAAATTCAGGTACCCGTCAGGCTCAACAAACATTATTAAAATGGTCGGGTAACTCTACCGAATATCTTTCATACATACAAAAAATATGGGCAGAACGTGTATTCCCTATGCAGGGTAAATACATGACTTTTACTGAATTTTGGAATAATTCATTACATGATGGTGCTATAGAAGTTGGCAAAGGCAGCGAAACACCTGCTGCAACTGAAAAAGACAAGCCTAAATCAGTAGCTGCAGGAGAACCTAAAAAAGAAGATACAAAACCTTTAGAGCCCGTTAATTTAATTGTTGCCGCAAGAGAAATAAATGCCATTACTGGCGGAGAGTTTGAATTGGCACTTTATGAAAAAGTAGCAATTGGTAACGGTAACCAAGCAAATAACCCTTGGCTTCAGGAATTACCTGACCCTATTTCAAAAATCACCTGGGATAACTATGTTACCATGTCCCCAAGTGAAATGGAGAAAAAAGGCTTCAATTTGATGGAACGTCAGGACAGAGAAGCAAGTGTAGTTAACGTTACTGTTAATGGAATTACAGTTGAGTTACCTATAGTGCCTCAACCGGGACAAGCAAACGGAACAATTGGAATTGCAGTTGGATATGGAAGAGATAAAGCCGGAAAACTAAGTACTCAAACAGGAAGTGTAATTGGTAAAAATGTATTCCCATTGGTTCAATTGGTGAATGGAACATTGAATTACGCTGCATTGAATGTAAAAATTGAAAGTGCTAACAGAACCACTGAAATAGCCGGAACTCAAATTCACCACACCTTAATGGGGCGTGAAATTGTGAAAGAGACCAATTTAGAAAACTATAAAAAGAACCCTAAATCAGGTAATGCTGATGAAATGCTTATTACACACTCAGGCGCTAAAAAAGCTTCTACTATTGACTTGTGGGATGAGCACGAAAAATTAGGTCACCGTTGGGGAATGACCATCGACTTAAATTCATGTATCGGTTGTGGTTCTTGCGTAGTAAGTTGTACAGCCGAGAACAATGTGGCAGTAGTTGGAAAAGATCAAGTAATAAAAACCCGTGAAATGCACTGGTTACGTATCGACCGCTATTATAGCAGCGATATGAATAAAGAAGTTGCAAAAGAAGAAGGTGTTGGAGCAATTGATATGTATCTGGATATGGAAAATCCTTCGGCAGCAAACCCGAAAGTAGTATTCCAACCAATGATGTGTCAACATTGCAATTCTGCTCCTTGTGAGAATGTTTGCCCGGTATTGGCAACAAATCACAGTTCTGACGGATTAAATCAAATGACCTATAACCGTTGCGTTGGTACTCGTTACTGCGCTAACAACTGTCCTTTTAAAGTGAGACGCTTCAACTGGTTCAACTACAACGAGAATACTGATTTCACATTCAATCCAACACAAGACGATTTGGGACGTATGGTATTAAACCCTGACGTAGTAGTTCGTTCACGTGGTGTTATGGAAAAATGCTCCATGTGCGTTCAACGTATCCAGGGAGGTAAATTAGAAGCTAAAAAAGCAGAACGTAAATTGGTTGACGGTGATGTAAATACTGCTTGTGCAGAAGCTTGTCCAACCAACGCAATTTTATTTGGTGACTTGAATGATGCAGATAGTGCCATCGCAAAATTAAGAAAACAAGAAGCTGAAGGACGTAACTACTTTATATTGGAAGAACTTGGTATTAAACCAACTGTATCTTACTTAACAAAAGTTAGAAACTGCGAAGAAACAATTGAAGAAGGAAGAAAAACTGAAAATCATTCAGAAAAAACAGAAGCATAAAAAATTATTTGAAAATGTGCTAATGTAATTTTCAAATTGTAGAATGTATAGCAATACGCTAAAATAATTATCAAATTGTTGAATTATCAAATTAATAAATATGCAACACGAATCGGAAATTAGAGAGCCCTTAATTATTGGTAACAAAACGTATCATCAAATTACTGAAGATATCGTTAGACCCATCGAAGGCAAAGCTTCAAAGCATTGGTATATGCTATTTACGGCTTCTGTTATTTGTTTTATTTGGGGTCTTGCTTGTTTAGCATACACAATCGGCACAGGTATTGGTGTTTGGGGATCAAACAACGGTGTAGATTGGGCTTGGGATATCACTAATTTTGTATGGTGGATCGGTATAGGCCATGCCGGAACTCTTATTTCAGCAGTTTTATTATTATTCCGTCAAAAATGGAGAATGGCTATCAACCGCTCTGCTGAGGCGATGACCATCTTTGCCGTAATGTGTGCTGCTATCTTCGTATTGCTTCATACTGGTCGTCCTTGGTTAGATTATTGGTTGTTCCCTTTGCCAAATCAATTCGGTTCTTTATGGGTGAACTTCAACTCTCCATTGATGTGGGACGTGTTTGCAGTTTCTACTTACTTCTCTGTA
>JAIOQD010000230.1 GCA_021413595.1 Bacteroidota bacterium
AAAGTCAAAAGAAAATCAAAAGTTGAAAGAATTCAGAAGAAAATCGAAAATACAATTTTTGAATTTTAACTTTCTTCTCTTTTGACTTTATTTCACAAGTGTCATTTCATCCAACAAATACCCTGCTCCTGCATATTTATCAATTACAAACAACGTATAATGAATATCCAAAATGATATTACGCACCTGATCAGGGTTGTACATAATGTCACTCATAGTACCTTCCCAGTTACGGTCGAAATTGGTTCCAATTAACTGTCCTTCGCCATTCAAAACCGGACTTCCTGAATTGCCACCTGTTGTATGATTGCTTGCGCAAAAGGCAATACGCAGTTCGTTATTTTTGTCGGCAAATTGACCGTAATCCTTTTTTTGATATAATTCTTTTAGTTTGGGAGAAACAGTAAATTCTTCAACCAATGGATTTTCTTTTTCCATTAGGCCATCTAAGGTTGTATAATAATCATAAAACACGGCATCACGGGGAAAGTATCCTCCAACTTTTCCGTATGCAACTCGCAATGTACTATTTGCGTCAGGATAATATGTTTGCGTCAGGATAATATTTTTTGTTGGTAATTAACTCACGCCTTCCTT
The DNA here is from genome assembly GCA_021413595.1 of Bacteroidota bacterium. Classification (GTDB taxonomy): domain Bacteria; phylum Bacteroidota; class Bacteroidia; order 2-12-FULL-35-15; family 2-12-FULL-35-15; genus 2-12-FULL-35-15. Next base: position 598 of record JAIOQD010000230.1, read on the forward strand.
GCATATAGGTACGATCCAACTTAGCAATTTCAGCCTCCAATTTATTATATTGAGGACGAACATCGATAGAATATTTGTTTAAACAACTCAACATTAATTTATAGATCGGATCTTTCTGAATCTTTTTATAATCTTTCCCAATAGTTGAAACAGCTTTGTTCATAGTGCTTTCTGAAACAAACATTGATTTTTCATAAATGTCAGCAGCATATTTTTCAAAATTACCATTGTATTTTTTTTCAATTTCCTTAAAAATATCTGCTTGCTGACTTTTACTTATATCAGCAGCATACATTTTCAATAATGCGGCACATATTTTTTTATCGGTATCTGCGTTATAATCCTTAAAAAATTTCTTTGTACCTGATTTTAATTTTTCAATATCTTTTTGGATATCAGCTTCCTTCTTACCAATGCTTAAGGAATCTACAATATTTTTAAATGTAAATGCATAACTTATGGCTTCAATTCCAAAAATAGCTTCAACAAAATAATCACGCTGTTTATTTAAAGGACTAAACTGTGTGTATGATTTTTCAAAATCACCAAACAGTTTTCCGTATTTTCCATTGGCATTATCATCAGTATTTACTTTTAATAAAAAATCCTGCTCCACTAATTTTTTCTTATTCAATGCATCTAGTTTTTTTAAACCATTTATTTCACCAACCCATTTTTTATAATAATTTGCCAAACCGGCATATTTTGAAGCGTATTGAATTCGAACAGCATCACTTGATTTCATATCAGCATCCATAATTGATAAACGTGTTTCACGGATCTTAACTTTTGCTGGATCCGATTCATTCATAATCATATTTACTGCGTATGAAGATAAATATTCACTTGTACGGCCAGGGAAACCATAAACCATAGTAAAGTCTCCCTTTTCAACATCTTTCATTGAAATGGTCAAATGATTTTTTGGTTTGTAAGGAACATTATCTACAGAATAATCTGCCGGCAAATTATCTTTATTTGCATAGATGCGAAAAATAGAAAAATCTCCTGTGTGTCTTGGCCACATCCAGTTGTCAGTATCTCCACCAAATTTGCCTATAGAGGATGGTGGAGCACCTACCAAACGAATATCCCTGAATGTTTCAGTGACGAACATATAATACTCATTTCCATAATAAAACGGACGAATATAAGCTCCATAATGAGTGCCTTTAACAGCTTCGTTTTGTATTTCAACAATAGCTTCGTTTATTTTTTTTTCACGTGCAACATCACTCATGGTGTCTGAAATAGCAGAAAAAACCTTAGCAGTAACATCTTCCATACGGATAATGAAAGTGGCAGTAAGCCCCGGATTTTTCAATTCCTGAGACTGATTCATTGCCCAAAAGCCATTTGTTAATAAATCATTTTGCACGGTACTATGTGCCTGTATCTGTCCATAACCACAATGATGGTTGGTTAACATCAAACCTTTATCCGAAATAATTTCTGCGGTACATCCACCGCCAAAATGAACAATAGCATCTTTTAAACTTGATTTATTGATACTGTAAATATCTTCAGCCGATAATTTTAATCCGTTCTTTTGCATATCGGATTCATTTAATTGTTTTAGAAGTAATGGGAGCCACATTCCTTCATCAGCTTTTAAAGAAATTGCGAATAAAAAATTAAGCACTAAAAATACCGGAACGATTTTTTTTATCATGATAAATTAATTTTGTATTTTGATATTAAATGTGTTTTAGATTTGAATTCAGTTAATTATTTTTAATTATTTTCTTAAAATATTTTTTACCCGGAGTGCTTATGTTTAATAGATACATCCCATTCGCCAATGTATTGGCCTCCTTAATATTAAATGAGTTGTAACTATTGTTATTCACGTTTTCTTGTTTCCTGAAAATTTCGTGTCCGGAAATATCATAAAGTTCGATATAAATTGTTTGTTTTTTATTGGAATAAAAAGTAATATCAAAATTGTTAGTAAAAGGATTAGGATAAACATTTAATCTATCGTATTCAAAATTCAGCTTATCAATCCCGGTTAGAATAGTATTAGCAACGCAAAAATTTGGAATGCCATACCCTTTTATAGAATCAGGGTTTAAAAACTGACTTGAACTTTCTTGAATAGCATAAAGTAATTGCATATTAGTTACCAAAGGATTAGCTTGCCACAAACAGGCTACAGCACCAGCAGTGATAGGGGAAGAAAAAGATGTTCCACTTGAAGTGGTAATATCTCCACTATTGGCAGCAATCACAGCGTTTAAACCTCTAGCAACTGTGTTAGGTTTTATACGGCCATCAAAAGTAGGGCCACGAGAACTCAAAGATGCAATGAATCCGGCAGAATCTACTGCACCTACTGTTAAAATACTATCAGCATCAGCAGGGGCCGAAATTTTATACCAGGGTGGGCCACCAAAATTACCGGCACTGGAAACCACCAAAATGCCTTTGCTGGCAGCTATATCAGCAGCCTTGGTAATGATGGTTGTATTTCCATCCAGATCTGAATACGTATGATTGTCGGCTGAGTTATCAAAATAGTTATAACCTAAAGAAGAATTAATTATATCTGCTCCAACACTGTCGGCAAACTCAGCTCCTACTAACCAGGTTATTTCTTCGGATATGCTTTCAGAAAATGCATCCTCTGTCCGCAATAACCAATATTTTGCTTTTGGGGCTGTGCCAATAATTTTTCCGGGGAGGTTACCCGCCATACAGGAAAGCACATTCATTCCATGAGGAAAATCTTCATAAACCATTGTATCTCCGCTAATAAAATCACGTGTTCCAAGCAATTGATTATTTATCCTCATACTATCAAATGCAGGTAAGATGTTAACATCAAAAAAACCCGCATCCAATACAGCTATTGTCATTCCTTGCCCCTGATATCCTAAATTATGCATACAATCCGCACCAATTTGATTGGCTTGTTTAAAAGATGAACCATAATTGAAAGACGCAACCCCTCTCAGCCTCCCTCCCTCTTCTGTTGGGATAAACTCCGGGGAGGTGATATTGCGTTCAAGCCCTCTACTATGTGAGGGATACATTGGTTCTCCCATCCCTTGGGAGGGTTGGGTTGTGATTCTTTCCGATTCGAATTTAAAGATACTCTTTTCTAATTCTGAAGTTTCAATCTTTTTTATGTTTTTAACATACGGCAATGCTTTTATTGTATTAATTTTATTGGTATCGGAAGAAGAAACTAAAATTGCATTAAACCATTTGGATTGATTTAAAACGCTTATCCCCCCAATTGCTCTTAATTCAGCAACATAACTAGGGTTTACCGGTAAATCGTTAATACTAATAAGTATGCTTTGTCTATTTCTGCGATCAATTGCTTTTTGTGATAAATAAGCTGATGGATCATTTAAAGAAAATGGATTCTCATTTTTATCTTTAAACTGAACCCAATAGTTTGATGATGTAGTTTGGGCAATGGCAAAATGAAAAAACAAGCATAGAAATAAAATAGGAATTATATTTATTATTTGTGTTTTCATTTTCTTCTCAGATTACAACCATAACCCTTTCAGGGCTTAGGATTAAAAAATAATTCGTTGGCGTTCAATGATC
>JAIOQD010000231.1 GCA_021413595.1 Bacteroidota bacterium
CGATTTCCATCACCAGCGACACGTGTTCGAGGAAGCCGCCGAGCGATTCGAAGTCTTCCATCGAGCGAACGAGTTCCTTCAAATTGTCGAGGCGGCCGGGGGCTTCGGGCGAGCGGTCGTATCGAGTGGTGTTGCCGGTGTTGAACCTCGTATTATGGGAATTGGTCCTGTTGCTGCGAGTAATATGGCTTTGAAACGGGCAGGTTTAACAATGAATGATATTGATCTTATTGAATTGAATGAAGCTTTTTCAGCACAATCATTAGCGTGTACACGTGCCTGGGGATTGGCAGATAACGATCCACGGATCAATCCGAATGGTGGTGCCATCGCACTCGGACATCCATTGGGAATGAGTGGTGCACGTATTTTAAATTCCGCTGCAATTGAATTACAGGAACAGAATAAAAGGTATGCACTTATAACTATGTGTATTGGCCTTGGTCAAGGATATGCCGTTATTATAGAGAAGTGTTAAAATCCTTAATATTAAAATGATTTACGAATTCAACGGTTATAAACCTGTCATACACGAAAGTGCTTTTATTCATCCCAATGCCACGGTTACAGGAAATGTAATTATTGGTAAAGATGTGTACATAGGTCCTGGTGCTGCTATTCGTGGTGATTGGGGACAAATAATTATTGAAGATGGTTGTAATGTGCAGGAAAACTGTACCATTCACATGTTTCCGGGCACCACAGTTATATTAAAGGAGGCCGCGCATATTGGTCATGGTGCAATTATACATGGTGGCATCATTGGTAAAAATGTTTTGGTGGGAATGAATTCTGTTGTAATGGATAATGTGGTGATTGGTGATAATTGTATCATTGGTGCATTATGCTTCGTCCCTGCAGATACGGTTATTCCGGAGAGAAAGGTAGTGGTTGGTAATCCTGCAAAGATTGTAAAAGAGGTGAGTGATGAAATGATCAAATGGAAAACACAGGGAACAAAATTGTACCAGCAATTACCTGCTGATTGTAAAGCGACTTTAAAACCCTGCGAACCTTTAAGAGAAATAGAAGCGGATAGGCCGAAGCAACAGGATATTTATAGAACATGGAATGAAAGTAAAAATAAATAGACAGTTTTGCGATACGAGTTAAAAGTATCGGAACCTATCACAGAATTCAAAATAAGAAATAATGCAATTTATACCTTAGCAGGATATTTTCCTGATGACAAAGAATTTAGTTTTGAAATTTGGGATATGACCATTGTTGATTGTATAACGGAAAGCGGCCAAAATATGCAATTCGCTGTTTCGAAAAAACTGTTAAAAAAAACGGAAAAAGTAGTGGATGAAAAAAATGATGAAACGCATTTATATTTTTATCTGCGTGATGCTCTTCCAATGGAAACCCCAATGGATGGTGTATATATCATAAAGGAGGATTTCCCAAAAGAATTAAAAAGTCTTAATAAAGCTTAAAAATAATATATCTTAAACTACTGTATAGTAGAGGATCAAATATAAAATCGAATGACAAGAGAAGAGCTGTTTTCAACCATTACAAAGAAAAAAAGTTTTCTTTGTGTTGGTTTGGATACCGATATAACTAAAATTCCTTCACATTTGTTGAAAACAGAAGATCCTGTTTTTGAATTCAACAAACAGATTATTGATGCTACCCACGATTTATGTGTTTCCTATAAACCCAATATGGCATTTTATGAAACACAAGGTGCAAAAGGTTGGATTAGTTTAGAAAAAACGATCAATTATATTAATCAAAAGTATAAAGATGTTTTTTCAATTGCCGATGCAAAGCGCGGTGATATTGGTAACACATCCAAAATGTATGCAAAAGCATTTTTAGAAACGCTCAATTTTGATTCAATCACGGTTGCCCCTTATATGGGAGAGGATAGTGTTACACCATTTCTTGAATACAAAAATAAATGGGTTATTTTATTGGCACTCACTTCAAATAAAGGTGCATTTGATTTTCAAACAAAGGAAATTGGATCTCTTGTTGAAAAGGGGAGGGGAATAAAATTATTTGAGAAGATCATTGAAACCTCAAAAAAATGGAGCACTCCTGATAATATGATGTATGTGGTAGGTGCCACAAAAGCAGAAATGCTTATTGATATACGCAAAATGATTCCCGATAATTTTTTGTTAGTTCCCGGAGTTGGCGCTCAGGGAGGTAGTTTACACGATGTTGCTAAATACGGTATGAATAAACAATGTGGTTTGTTGGTTAACTCATCTCGAGGAATTATTTATGCAAGTGCTGCTGAAGATTTTGCTGACGCAGCGAGACAAGAAGCGTTGAAATTGCAGAAAGAAATGGAAATTTTATTACAAAAATATTTATAGTTTTTTAATAAAAAAATAATCTCAAAAAAAT
>JAIOQD010000243.1 GCA_021413595.1 Bacteroidota bacterium
ATGTTTATGAAAAACATACAACTGAACTTGAGTCCATTATAGATTTAAAAGAACGTGAAAACCGATTGGTGGAGTTGAATGTGATAGAGCAGGTACACAACCTCTCAAAAACCCTGGTTGTGCAGAAAGCATGGAATAAGCGTGAACTACAAGTACATGGCTGGGTATATGGTTTCAATAACGGACTTATTACCGATTTAAAAGTAATGATGGATGAGATCAGTGATTTGGAACCCATTTTCAGATACCACCTATAAAAAAAGCTGACACGAATTCTACATTTTAACATCACAACAAGATGATAAAATTGGTGCAATTCGTGTCAGCTTAGCCCTTTCTCAAAAAACGGAGAAAGTTAAAATCAAACCTACTTATTAATAGTTATTTTTTTAGTGCTATTTTCTTTATCATTTTTAATGTTCACAAAATAGCTGCCATTCGCTTCATTCGACAAGTCAATGGTTTCTTTTCCTGTTAAATTTAATTCTTTTGAAAACACAACTTTTCCAATGATATTGGAAACAGTAATGATTGTTTTATTAGAAAGATTTCCAGTACTTACTGTGAACATTCCATCTGCAGATGGATTAGGATAAACGGTAACTGCAGTTTCAGTTGAAAAGGAAGTAATGGAAGTTGCGCTTGAAACCGAACCACTTATCTTTACAGTATCAATACTAAATGTTCCACCAGTTGCTTCCGCATTCCAGGCATAAAAACGAAATGTTTTTGCACCTGTACTATTTGTAAAATTGGTACCACTTAAAGTAACTGTGCTTCCTTTTTGTCCGGAACCGTTGTTTGCATCTAAATTCCAAAAGAAAATATCACCTGTTTGTACACTTAAATTTGTATTGGAAGGAGCGATTGATGCAGGAAGGTTGGCTGCATAAGCATCTGCATTTGAACGAACTGAATATGTTCTGATACCGGTTCCGGAACGTTCAACCGTAAAGCTAATAGTTGATAAAGTCATAGAATATCCTGACACAGGAGTAACAGTTACCTCATAATATTCGGAAGTATTAATAGAACCAGTTAATGAAGAAAACAGATCTACACCAGCAGTTGCACCTACTGGCCAGTTAGTAAAAGAAAACCGTTTAGCTGCATTTGGATTTACAGATGTGCCTACAGCCGAAAAACTTCCAAATGTAACTCCTGTTGCTGTTGGCACTGCTGTTGGATCCATTAAGCCTGATGTAGTTTTTACACTGTCAAAACTATATAAAGCTGTAAAACTTTGTGCTAAAAGAATACTTGAAGAAAAAGTTGCAACCGCAAGAAATAAAGTAATTTTTTTTATCAACCAATAGTAGCAAATCCTTGTATCATTGCTGATGCCTGCTTAATGCGGGGCTCTATTAATTTTTCCTCTTCATTATTCCATTTCCCAAGCACAAAGTTCACCTGATTTCCTTTTGAAAATTCGCTACCCACTCCAAATCGTAATCGTGCGTATTCAGGCGTATTCAGAGTTTCTTGAATATTTTTCAATCCGTTATGCCCTCCATCACTACCTTTGCCTTTCAAACGTAATGCACCTAAAGGCAAGGCCAAATCATCTGTAACTACCAATAGATTTTCAACAGGAATTTTTTCGGCCTGAAGCCAATAATTTACAGCCTTGCCACTTAAATTCATGTAAGTAGAAGGTTTTATTAAAATCAATGTCTTGCCTTTGAACTTATATTCCAAAATATCGGCTAGTCTGCCGGTATTGAATTTCAGATTGTTCTCTTTTGCAATAGCATCAAGCACCATAAATCCAATATTATGACGGGTATTGGCATATTCATCACCAATATTTCCTAATCCAACAATTAAAAATTTGCTCATAATAAAACACACTTAGTACAAAATAAAAAATTTGGCGTCTCATCCCGCAATACTGTGGGATGAGATGCCAAATTTAAAGGACTCTTTATCGAAAACTATTTTTTAGCAGCAGGTTTTGCAGCAGGTGCAGCTTTAGCTCCGGCAGCAGGTGCAGCAGCTTTTGCAGCAGGTGCAGCAGCTTTAGCTCCAGGCGCAGCAGCTTTAGCCTCTTCAGCAGCAGCAACACGTGTAGTTTCTACACTTACCACAGTAATGTTAGATGCATTTAAGAATGTTAAACCATCAATAACAATATCTTCTACGCGAATTGATTGACCAATTTGCATCTCATCAATTGCTATATTAATTGTATCTGGCATTTTTTCAACTAAACCTTTTGCTTTTAGTGTTTTTAGCTTTTTAACCAATTTACCACCCGCTCTAACGCCAGGAGATGTTCCTGTAGTTTTTACTGGAATGTTCATTGTAACAGGTTTACCTGGAGTGATTTCTAAAAAATCAACATGCAAAAGTTGATCATATATTTTATGAAATTGTGCTTCCTGTAAAATTGCATTATATTTTTTACCTCCAATTTCCAAATCCACCACGTTTACATCTGGTGTATAGATTAAGTTTCTAAAATCTGCAGACAAAACTGCAAAGTGAATTTGTTCTTTACCACCGTAAAGTACACAAGGTACTTGCTGAGCATTTCTCAATGCTGTTGCATCTTTTTTCCCTACATTCGCACGTGGCGAACCGCTAATAGATACTGATTTCATTTTTATTTAGTTTAGTTTTATTTTGATTGTAGCGCCTTTCCAATCAAATTCATTAAAATATGTTTGGCGCAATTTTTTAAAATATTTTCTTTTTAACTTACAATGAAGTTAGAACTGATCGATTCAAAACTATGAACACTATGAATAACCTTAGCAAACAGGTCTGCTACAGAAAGCACTTTTATTTTACTGCTTTCCTGTTTCAAAGGTATTGTATCAGTTACAATAAGCTCTGTAATTCCTGATTTTTCAATATTTTCGTATGCTTTACCAGATAATACGGCATGAGTACAAACGGCTCTAACGCTATTCGCACCGCGATCAAGCATCATATCGGCAGCTTTAGCAAGTGTTCCACCGGTATCTATTAAATCATCCACCAACATAATATCACGCCCTTCTACGTCACCAATTAAGGTCATACTCTCTATAACATTAGCTTTCGAGCGTTGCTTATAACAAATAACAATATCTGATTTTAAGAATTTAGCATAAGCATTTGCTCTTTTTGAGCCCCCCATATCAGGAGCTGCCATAGTTAAATTTGGTAAATCTAAGCCTTGTATATAAGGTAAAAATATAGAAGATGCATATAAATGGTCAACCGGGAAATCGAAAAACCCTTGAATTTGGTCAGCATGCAAATCCATAGTAATAATACGTGTTGCACCGGCAGCAGAAAGTAAATTTGCTACCATTTTTGCACCAATTGCTACACGTGGTTGATCTTTACGATCCTGACGGGCGAAACCAAAATATGGCAAAACCGCAATAATCTGATGAGCCGATGCACGTTTTGCAGCATCGATCATTAATAATAACTCAAATAAATTATCAGTAGGCGGAAAAGTCGATTGAATTATTAGAACATCACTTCCTCGAACAGTTTCTTCGTAAGAGGGCTGAAACTCACCATCACTAAAGCGTAA
>JAIOQD010000244.1 GCA_021413595.1 Bacteroidota bacterium
GCACATCAAAGATGCAAGTATCAGAGTGCCAAAATTTGATTAACCATCTTGAAGCTGCAACAAGGAACATTACCCCTGCCATTCCAAAAGGACAAGGAACAGGAAACAAGGCAGATAAGATGCGAAAAAAGATATTGAGCATTTGCCATGAGATGAACTGGACTAATGAAAAAGGGAAGATCAACTGGAAAATGCTTAATGATTACCTTTTGAAATATGGCTATTTACACAAAGCGTTAAACGATTATAAAGAAACGGAATTGCCAACATTGGTATCACAATTTGAAGCATTGTTAAAACATTTTTACAAAAAAATATGAGCGAAAAAATTAAAATAAAACTTACAAGAGACCAACTAAACATAGTGTTTTATCAGGTTCAGCTTGCATCCCAATTACAGTTCGTGACTTTTGAAATGAAATTGATTACAGCTCACATGGTCGGTTTGCATAAAAAACTGCATCCGAAATGGGCATACCCTTCAGCAAAAAACAATATAGCATTTACAGTTCCGGAAGCACTTGCCTTTTGGCTTATGTTTAACGGCACTAAATATCAAGACCCTTTCCTATTCGCAACAATGAATCCTATTTTAAACGAGATACATCAAAAATTTATATGATCACATTCCAAATGCATAGTAGAGCTCACAACATTGATTATCAATTTAAGTTTGATAACGGTGGGCGAATAGTCGGTTTTGAAATAATGGGCGAAAATACTTTCACAGGCGAGCATACAAGTAACCTATTTTCAAAAGTGCCTGAGACTGTTGGTTTGTTAAAACAGTTTGCATTAAAAAATAAAATTGAGCTTACGGAAATAAAACCGGATTTAAGTTTCGATACTTTTTGGAAGAAATACAACAATACAAATGGAAGTCGCAAAAAAACAGAGCCAATATGGAATAGGTTGAGCGAAAAAAATAAAAACCTTGCAATAAATTACATTGATAGATACAGGCAGTCACTGGGAAATACAGCACAAGCATACGCATCAACTTATCTTAACGGAGAATATTGGATAAAATAATATGAGCAGAATTCCAGCACTTAAAAAAAACCGTGATAACGAAATACGAAGCAAGTATTATCAACTTGAAGACAAAGAGGTTGCAGGGAAACAGCTTTACAGACATGAGGCTATTTTAGAAATGCTTAGTAAGAAGTTTTTTTTAGCGCCTGCAACTATTGAACGGATTGTAAATGGTAATAGTGAATCTACTCCATTTGTTGACCCAAATCAGAAAACAATATTTGATGAATTAGAAGATTAAATAATTTAATAAATAAACCTTAAAAACAAAAAAATGAAAACACTACAGCTTAACAACTCAACCGCTCGGAAGTTGTATCCCTCCGCAGTAACAGAATTCAAAGAAATACTGGAACAGTCGTTTGGAAAAGATTTCTTTTCTCAAAAAATTACTGACAGGGTTAAATCATTTGAGGATGCTTGCCTTGAACTAGGAGAAAATCCGGATGAGGTTTTACCTTATAAGTTGCCAAAAAATAACAGGCAACATGCCAGCAATGATAACATGAGGTTGGACGTCATTGCAGAGGCTTTACGGCAAGGTTATGAAGCAGACTGGTCTAATAGTAATGAAAAAAAATGGAGGGCTTGGTTTGAATATAAATCCACGGGCTTCGGCTTCTCGAACTCGTATTACGCTGACTCGAGCACGCATGCGACTGTCGGCTCTCGCCTTTTGTTTCCAAATAAGGAAATATCAGATTACTTCGGAACACAGTTCATTGAAATTCACAATAGATTACTAACCAATAAATACTAAAAAACAAATGGAAAAAAAATTCGACAACTACGAAGACTGCGAAAAAGCAGTAGGATTAACACCAGGAACATTACCGGATGTATCAATGTTGCCTGAGAAATATAGAAAGTCACTTATAGGAGATTTTCAGGCAACTATCGTTACTGAAGCTCACAATGATGGTTGGGAGCCTGATTTTAGCAATAAAAATCAACCAAAGTATTCTGTGTGGCCAGAAATAAAAGCTGATAAGAAACGCCCCACGGGCTTCGGCTTCTCGAGCTCGGGTTACGCTGACTCGTTCACGGTTACGTTTGTCGGCTCTCGCCATTTGCTTAAATCACCGGAATTGGCAATACATGTTCTAGAGCAATTTCCTGAAATATATCAAGCCCATTTATTACTGAAGTAAAACAAAGGGTTGTGTGTTGCAAGAGCGGTGGTTCTCTTCGGTCGGGTGTTCAGGCTTCAGCTTCTCGAACTCGAATTACGATAACTCGAACACGAATACGAATGTCAGCTCTCACCTATGCAAGGATTTTAAACGCAATGCAGACCTTGCCAACATGGCAAAAAACAAAATATTAATAAAGGGCGCTAGTAACGCAAGTGAAAACGACCTCAAAAGCAAAGGCATGAAACGGTTAAATAATTTGTACGAAAAAATTTACAGCATTGAAAACTTAGAGCTTGCTGATGATAATGCAAGAAAAGGGAAATCATCCCAATACGGAGTTCAATTACATGATAAAAACAAGGAGCAAAACATAATTACGCTCCATGAAATGCTGAAGAATAAAACGTACAAAACATCAAAGTACTCTACATTTTTTATTTACGAACCAAAGGAACGTGAGGTTTTCAGACTTCCTTATTTCCCGGACAGAATTACGCATCATGCAGTAATGAATATTTTAGAACCAATTTTCACGGTAATGTTTACAACAGATAGTTATAGCTGCATAAAAGGTAAAGGTATTCACGGTGCTGCTCGTTCGCTTAAGAAAGCATTAATTAGTACTAACGAAACAAAATATTGCCTTAAACTTGATATAACCAAGTTCTACCCGAACATTGATCATGATGTTTTAAAACAATTACTCCGAAGGAAATTTAAAGATGCAGAATTGCTTTGGCTACTTGATGAAATTATTGATAGTGCCGTTGGTTTACCTATCGGAAATTATTTAAGTCAGTATTTCGCAAATTTTTACCTCACCTATTTTGATCATTGGATAAAAGAGCAAAAGGTAGTTAAAAGATACTTTCGTTACGCTGATGATATTGTGGTGCTTGCAGATAACAAACAGTATTTGCATCAATTATTACATGATATCCGCATTTATTTGAACGGTAATTTAAAACTGCAAGTAAAACAAAATTATCAGGTGTTTCCTGTTGAGGCTCGAGGAATTGATTTTGTTGGTTATGTTTTCAGGCACACTCACACACGGCTACGAAAAAGCATCAAAAAGCGATTTGCACGTATGATTCGATACAATAAAAATAAAGCTTCAATTGCTTCATATTACGGATGGGCAAAACATTGTAATAGTAAAAATCTTTTAAAAAAATTATTGAATGACACAGGTAAAACAATTTAAGGACTTTGGAATCACTCCATCATCAAAAGCATTCGTAGGTACAAAGGTCGAAATTGACAGTATTTTAAATAATGAAATTACTGTTTATGAATTTAAAATATCGAATTCGAAATTCGTGAAAGAGAATACCAGTGGTAAGTGCCTGCACTTGCAAATTGGAATTGGTGCATCAAAGCATGTTGTATTTTCAGGTTCACTTAACTTAATGGAGATGATACAACAAATACCTCCTATAGGATTCCCTTTTACAACTAAAATAATCAAAGAAAACAAACGATTGCTATTCACCTAAAATCAATACATTTGTTAACATAAACAAAACATCATGAAAAAGATAAACTTTATAATATTATTAACAATTACGTTAATGTC
>JAIOQD010000245.1 GCA_021413595.1 Bacteroidota bacterium
ATGTATCCTGAGCCTGTCGAAGAGATCCCTAACGCAAGTAATATAAAGACTTCAACATTTTTTCATCTTTTTTATATACATCAATAAAAAAGAATAGTTCATCATTATTATCTACTTCGGTAGTAAAGTAATTAATATAGATAGGGATTGGATGTTTGATATATACATATTTTTGTTCCTCTTTTAAGAGATCCATTTTAAGTGAATCTAAAGGATAGTTCTTTTTATCATCCCGAATAAGAAACTTGGCAAAATCAATAAACCTCTCCAATCTCACACAACCATGACTCATGGCGCGCATTTCTCGTTTAAATAATCTGCGATTATCCGTATCGTGCAGATATACGCCATATTTATTTTCGAAATTAAATTTTAAAATGCCTAATGAATTTTCATCACCTGTTCGTTGGCGGAGTTTCCAGGGGAAATAATTTTTATTATATTTTTTCCAGTTAATAGGCGTTTCAACTACCCTGTTGCGATAGTCGAGCACTTCAAAGTTTTTTCTTCGTAGATACGAGGTATCACGTTTTAAGATCGGTAGAATTTCTTTAGTAGCGATACTTAGCGGAACTGTCCAATAGGGGTATATTAAGAAATATCGAATGGTGCTTTTCAATACCGGTGTTCTATGGTCGGGTTGCCCCACGATCACACGTGATTTCATAACCAATGTATCTTCCTCGATTACCTGCATTTCATATTTTGGAATATTTACCCACACAAATTGTTTTTCATAGGGCGAATAATAATTTCGCCAACGTTCCATATTCATCTGAATCTGATGCACATAATCTCGCTTTGAACGCTGTAAAGCTTTAAAAGTAAGTTTTCCTATCTTTCCATCTTCGGTGAGATTATGACGACACTGAAAATTTTTGATGGCTTTTTCCAACTTAATAGAATCTGAATTTTCAATAATATCGGCATAATCATGGCTGGCGATAAGGCGCTTTTTTAAACGTTCATTAAAAGTAGTGCTATCGGATTCGCGGGAAGCTAAACTATCCCATTCCGAATCTCTAAATTCAAACTTGAAATTTTTTAATGCAAATTTTAATGCCTGATACTGCTTATTCTTAGGCTCTAATGAGTCAATTGTTTCACGAATGATGTTTTGTTTGATGGCACCATTTAAAATAGCCACCAGATCTGTTTCCGGCTCCCTTTCACTTGTGGTTCGGGGTAAAATAAGTCCGATAATTTTCCATTCCCGAATCAAACTATCTATATTCAGCCTTCCTTTATTAACATGCACAGCAAATGTAAAGAAGGCATCTGTTAAAAGAATGTCAACTTCGGAAATTTTTACCGCATCATACTTTTTTGTTTTGGGGTCTCTTTCTTTTTTAATTAAACTTTCAATTTTATTGAAATGGTAATCACTTGAGATCAAACCATAATCGTCAGAATTTTTAATAAGTGATAAAAGGGAATCACTTTGTTTACTGTGTTTACCTTTGTCGCTCCAAGTAACATTGAACTTATTTATTTTATAAAATTCAATAATTAATTTAGTTGCAAAAAGACTGTCATCAGCAATTACAAGGTTTTTTAAGGTATCGAAATCACTTAGCTGTTTTTTGATCAATTCAACAACCTCTTCATTCACAAATTCAGGCTCAGCAACCAACACCACAGGTTTAATTTTTTCCGGAGAACACCTGCTGAATGTAAATACCCAAAATGTGGCAATAAAAAGAAAATGGAAGTGTTTTTTCAAAGGGAGATTATTATTTATCAAATTTAATAAAGATTCAGCACAACCATTGTTAATTAATTAAAATGTTTTTCGATTGAAAAAATAATAATGAGTAAATTTATATCCCCTTAAAAATTTACGAAAAATCATAATATTCAAAATACAATGTCAGAAAACAATAAAAAACTTTTTTTACTGGATGCCTTTGCGCTCATTTATCGTGCTTATTTTGCATTCAGCAACAATCACCGGATCAATTCAAAAGGCGTAAACACATCGGCTGTGTTGGGTTTTACAAATACCTTATTGGAAGTTCTTAAAAAAGAAAAACCATCGCATATCGCTGTTGTATTCGACACATCAGAACCTACAGTTCGTCATGTTGAATTTGCTGAATATAAAGCAGGTCGTGAAGCAATGCCAGAAGACCTTTCTGCATCCATTCCATACATCATTAAATTGATTGAAGGTTTTAATATTCCTGTTTTATATTCAAATGGTTATGAAGCTGATGATGTGATTGGGACACTTGCAAAAAAAGCGGAACAACAAGGATTTACAACGTATATGATGACCCCCGATAAAGATTTCGGACAGTTGGTTTCCGATAATATTTTTATTTATAAACCTGCCCGTTTAGGAAATGGAATGGAAATAATGGGTGTAAAAGAGGTTTGTAAAAAATGGGATATCGAAAATGTAAATCAATTGATAGACATTTTAGGATTGATGGGAGATAAGGTGGATAACATTTCAGGTATCCCCGGAGTGGGCGAAAAAACTGCTATTCAGCTTGTGAAAGATTTTGGAAGCATCGAAAATTTAATACAGAATACCGATAAACTAAAAGGTAAACTGAAAGAAAAAGTTGAAGAACATAAGGAAAAAGCAATTCAATCAAAATGGCTGGCAACCATTATCTGCGATGTGCCAATAGAATTCAATGAAGAAACATTGAAGATCGAAGAACCTAACAGAGAGGTGTTGAAAGAACTTTTCACTGAACTTGAGTTTAGAAGGTTGGCTGAACAAATGGGCCTCGCCTCTGGTCCAATCGGCTCCTCCCCGACACTTCCCATAGTTGAAGGAACACCGCTTAAAAGCGTGACACCGAAAAAAACAAATCCAAATCAGGTAGATCTTTTTGCTATTGAAGAGGCTGTAATAACAATAGAACAGGAAGCTGTCACTGAAATTTATATTGAGGGAGCTGGAGCCCAACCCGGGGTTTCTCTTTTAACAATTGATCAGGTACCTCATATCTACCATTTGATTGATTCGAAAGAAAAAAGAGAGCACCTGATTGCTGAGCTAAATAATCAATCTGAAATTTGTTTTGATACCGAAACTACCGGCCTTGATGTTAACGAAGCAGAGTTGGTAGGTTTATCTTTTGCTTTCAAAACTTCAGAAGCATACTATATCCCCTTTCCGGAAGATTTTAATGAAGCACAACTTTTAGTAAATGAATTTAAAGTTTTATTTGAAAATGAGAACATCACTAAAATAGGACAAAATATAAAGTATGATCTCGCAATTTTAAAACGGTACGATATCGAGATAAAAGGAAAATTATTTGACACAATGATTGCGCATTTCCTTATTCAACCCGAGATGCGGCACAATATGAATGTATTAGCCGAAACCTATTTGAATTACTCTCCTGTATCCATTGAAACCCTTATTGGTAAAAAAGGAAAAGAACAATTAGGGATGCGAAGTGTTCCAATTGAAGAAATTAAAGAATACGCTGGTGAAGATGCAGATATAACCTTACAGTTAAAAAACATATTTGATCCAATGTTAGTGGATGCACAAATAAAAAAATTATTTGACGAAATTGAGATTCCGCTTATAGCAGTATTAGCCGCTATGGAAGCTGAAGGTATTGCCTTGGATAAAAGTGCTTTAAATGAATTATCCATTGGATTAAAAAAAGACATTTTAATTATGGAGGCCGAAATTCAACACTTGGCGGGAACTTCATTTAATGTATCCTCCCCAAAACAAGTTGGTCAGATCTTGTTTGAGGTATTAAAGATCGTTGAAAAACCAAAGAAAACAAAAACAGGACAGTATGCAACCGGTGAAGATGTATTAATCAAGCTAATTGCGAAACACGAAATAGTTGGGAAAATTTTGGATTATCGTGAATTAGTTAAACTGAAAAACACATACGTAGATACCTTACCAGAACTGGTTAATCCACGAACAGGCCGCATACACACATCATACAATCAGGTGGTAGCCGTTACCGGACGTTTAAGTTCTGACAATCCAAATTTGCAAAACATCCCTATTCGTACTGAACGCGGAAGAGAAATCAGGAAAGCATTTATTCCAAGGAATGAAAATTATATTTTACTCTCAGCTGATTATTCACAAATTGAATTACGCATTATTGCGGAGTTAAGTAAAGATGCGGGGATGATCGAAGCCTTCCTATCCGGGCAAGATATCCACAAAGCCACAGCGGCAAAGGTTTATAACGTAAGTTTAGAAGAGGTAACTCCAGATATGCGCAGGAACGCGAAAATGGTAAACTTCGGGATCATCTATGGAATATCAGCTTTCGGACTTGCAGAGCGATTAAATATTCCACGTAAAGAAGCAGGAGCGATCATCGAAAATTATTTTTCAAAATATCCGGGGATCAAAACCTATATGGATGAAAACATTGAAATTGCACGAGAAAGAGGGTATGTAGAAACAATTATGGGACGTAGAAGATATCTGCGGGATATCAATTCCAGTAATCATACTGTGAGGGGGTACGCAGAACGTAATGCTATCAATGCACCCATTCAGGGCAGTGCTGCCGACATGATTAAAATTGCAATGATCAATATTCATAAGGATTTTAAAAACCAGAATTTAAGATCGAAAATGCTCTTGCAGGTGCATGATGAATTGGTGTTTGATGTTTGGAAAGAAGAATTAGATATGGTAAAATCAATTGTTGAAAACCGAATGAAAAACGCGATCACTTCTTTAAATGTTCCAATGGAAGTGGGAATGGGAGTTGGAAGGAATTGGCTGGAAGCACATTAAAAATTAATTTTACAATTTTGCAGAAGGCAATTTTACAACTAGCCCCCCTAACAGGGTTTCAAACCCTGTTAGGGGTAACGCAGCATTAAGTACGAAACATATTTATGTTCAAATTACCTGCTTTATTACTAAGGTTAAAATATTCATCGATCATATTTTTCAAACATTTTTAGATTAAAAAAATAAAAATTATGTCAGCAGAAAAATTTAAAGAACAGATTCAAAAAGCTTTTTCCTTTTCGGGTAAAAGCATACTACTTGGCGGACCTGTTTATAATGGAGAAAATATTAGCGGTGTGCATGTTAAACTTCCTTTGAGCACCGTTAACCGGCATGGTTTGATTGCAGGAGCAACCGGCACAGGAAAAACAAAAACGATACAGCGCTTTGCTGAAGCCTTGTCGGAGCAAGGAGTAAATGTATTGTTGATGGATATTAAAGGTGATATCAGCGGAATTGCAAAAGCAGGTTCTGAAAATCCAAAGATCAAAGAACGTATGGATCTAATTGGTATTCCTTGGGTTCCGAGCGAATACCCTACCGAATTAATGACCAT
>JAIOQD010000250.1 GCA_021413595.1 Bacteroidota bacterium
AAGGAACACTCGTTTGTGCATCTATCGTTAAAAATGTAAAAATAAATAGTGCAGATATAAGTAGAAATATTTTTTTCATTTTATTGTTGTCAGTGTTTACAGTGCTAACACTGCACTTTTAGTTATCTCGTTTGTGCTAATGTGGTTGAAATAGTAAACCGAAATGCCAAACTAATAAGTAGAAATATTTTTTTCACGTTTTTAACCTTTATTTAGTTTACAATTCGACCTTTTGAATATCAGATAATTACCATTTCGGTGGTTATTTCCTGATAATTAATGCAAATCAGGGGGAGAATTAGCACAGTGAACAATTATCCCCCTGATTGGCATTATCTATAAGCATTATTCAAGTATAATCTTTTTAGTGAATACTTTTCCTTCACTGGAAATTTTTATAAAATAAATTCCTTTTTGAAAACCCGAAAGATCTATTTCATTTAATGTTTGTTGTTTAAAATCTGCTTTGGAATAAATTTTTTCTCCAAGCACATTATAAACTTCCATTCCTTGAACATCAAGCCCTATAGCTTCGATCTGAATTTTACCCTTTGATGGATTTGGGGAAATATGTAATGTGTTTTCATTTTTACGATCAAATACAACTGTAGTTAATGGCTGTGATTTAAAATGAATTTCATCAATTTTTAAATTTGAACCTACAAATGTAAGTGAACTGTCTTGCCACTCAGAGGATTCTATATCTATAATTACAGTATCCGGAATTTGCCCAACGTTAAAAGGGATTTCCATATATTGGTAATTGGTTGAAGCAGAAAGGGAAGCTCCGGTACCCCAAATATTATTACCATTGTTTTTGAAATGTAAACGTACTTCTGCGGTACCACTACCAGTAGAAGGAACATGCTTATACCAAAATGTAAGCGTATCTACCTGGTTAGAAAAAGGAAAACCACCTTGTTGATAACAATTATTATTACAATTATCAGGATACCAACCGGTTGAAATTTTGCCGCCTTCTGCCACAGGAGAATTATTACGCTCGCCTTCATAGGTTATTAATTCTATAGCGCTATTACCAGCTTTTGCATCAGTTGTTTTATAGGCACCTCCGCTTGGACTATTGCTATGTCCTTCTGAAAACCAATCAGTTGGTTTGTCGATTGTTGTGCTTTGCCATGTTTCAAAATCACCGTTGAACAATGCAGGTTGGCTACTTACTCCTGTAAATGAAATGCTGTCTAACTTCAACATACTGCCATTTCTCATATTGGACATATTTCCAAAGTTACTCGAGCCTGCACCAAATATTATAGTATCGGGGTTTTGTGGTAAGGCAGGGGTAAAGCTCAATGAAAACGGTGTGTAAACACTATGAGTACCATAAAAATAATAACCATATTGTCCTATCATAACTCCTGATTTATAGAAAAAGGCCAAAATGAAAGCTGTATCAGGTGAAACGATGGATGATTTATAATATCCCCGCATACCGGTTGGTTTTTGGCTGTATGCAAACCCTCCACTCCAAGTAGAAGGATCGCCATTTTTTGGATCTACGTTTACAAAAATACCGGGCATTGTATCACCATTAATTATTTGGGTGGTCATTTGAACCGCATAGCTCCCATGATATGCATCGGTTGACTTAGTCACATTAAATGGTGCATTTTTTCTAAGTGCATCAACATTTGAACTCCAAACATAATTTTGAGGAATTTCATAAGTGATCGAAGTCCAACTTTCAAAATTTCCATTTGGTAGGGATGGGTTTTGTGCATCAGCGATCAAGCCAATTGCGCAGGTTAATGCAGATGTTAAGAGTAATTTTTTTATTTTCATTTTAGTGTTGTCAGTGATTATCGTGATGACTCCGCACGTTTTTGCATTATATTTACTTGTTTTTAATTATCATTAAAAGGGATTTGCTGCGGCCAATGAAACGGACTTATAAATTCCCTCCAAGGGTCTAATGCTCATTACTGGTATCCTGGAATGATTCACAATCTGTTTTGCAAATGCACCTAAAAACATTCCGGTAAGGTCAGATTCATAATCATTCAAAACTGTTATTAAATCAGCTTTTACTTTTTTTGAATATTTCATTGCTGCAACTGCCAAATTATTCTCCTTAACAATCTTAAATTCATAAGGCAGTCCAGCTTTTTTAATTGCTTTTTCAATTGAATCCATTTTAATTTTGAATTTTTTTGGATCCGTGTCTCCATTTTTATTAACAAGCCCAAGTACATATATTTTTGCTGCATATTTTTCTGCAAGTGCAATTGTATAATCCACTTTTTGTCGTGAGTTAAGGGAGTCATCAACCGGTAAAATAATTTTAGTAAATCCTAACCTTTTGGTATGAGCTTGAACAGTAATTACCGGACAAGGGCATTTTGTTACTATTTTATGAGCATTGCTGCCAATAAAAAATTCGTTAAAGCCATCAACACCATGAGTACCCATCACTACCAAGTCAATGGCGTTTTTTTTCACTTCTTCACTTACTTCCGTGTGAATTTTTCCTGTGCAGCAAAGTGTTTTGACAGTAATAGCATATTCTTTTCTTAATTTTTTTGCTAGATCTTCCAATTGCTTAAGGGCAATTTTTTTTATCGCCTTGTTATCTATAAATACTACTGCCTGGTTATAAATACTGTATGTGCTTTCCGATATTTCAATGGCATGTAGTAAGTAAATATCCGCCTTGCATAAACGAGCCATAAATGCAGCATGTTCAATAGCCAATAAACTGGTTTTGGAAAAATCAGTTGGGATCAGAATTTTATTTATTTGAAATGTTTTCATTTGATTTACAGTAAGTTAGTTGGATAGAGTTATGTTATAATATTATGAAACAAAAATCGTAAATAAGTTTCTTATTGCTTATGATAGCAATCAGAAGCTGGTATGACTTTTGTCATGTTAACCATAGCTCGACCCTTTTATTTTTGTAGAATGAAATTACAAGTATAGATGAATACCTTGTTATTTTTTTTATAAAATTATATGTTTATTGTGCTTATTGATACGTATGAGTAATGTAATTTTTTTCCTTAATTCTTTAATTGAATTTATTTTAGAACCTGTTTAAATTTTCTCTTTGTGGAACCTTATTAATTTTTAAACAAAATGAAAAGAACCTCGTTTTTAAGTGTTTTAATTTTACTCTTTTGCACATCGATGGCAATAGCACAGGATTCTGCAAAAAATTCAGCGGAAGTTCATTATAAATATGGTATTGGTGGTGGGGCAGGTTTTGCTACAGGTTACGGTTTGTCATTCAGGTATATTCCTGAAAAGTTTGGAGGGCAGGTAAATTTTGCGCCTTTTAAAAACGAAGAAACCGAAAGATACAGCGTAGGACTTACCTTAATTTATACATTAATAGAAAGTAAGATTACCAATCTTTTTTTATATCAGGCGAATCACTATTATTACAATTCGCAAATGATTTATATCTATGATCCTAACCTGCCCGATAGTCAAGAAAAGGTAAGGAATACAGAGAGTTATTTTAACAATGGGCTTGGTTTTGGTATCGAAATTATTATGGCAAAAAGGGTAGGATTGAATTTAATGGCGGGGTAT
>JAIOQD010000251.1 GCA_021413595.1 Bacteroidota bacterium
CGAAAATTTAAACAAAATTATACCCGAAGTAGAAAAAACCAAGCGCATTGCAGTTGCGATTTCCAAACAGGCCATCATTAATAGCCTGGAAGGTATGAAAGAACGCAAAAGTCGCGATATGATCCTAAAGTTTGCAGATTATCCTGTACTGTTCATTATTGGTAAAAAAGATACTGTGATCAATTACGAAACCATGTATCCTCAAATAGGATTATGCATGTATCCATCCGTTTTGATGCTGGAAGATATTGGTCACATGGGCTTTTACGAAGCACCTAAAGAAACAGTAAACGAGCTGGAAAGGTTTGCAATGCGTTGTTTTAGGAATCAATTTTAAGGTTACGGATAACGAATAAAAAGGAATTTACAAATTGTGCTTCCTGTTTTTTAAACATGAAAATTTGTAAAAATTCGTTTATTACTAGAGCCCGTTTAAATTATGATTAAAAACCATATTTATAGACAATGTCATCCCGATAGGCTTTTTAGCCAAGAGGGATCCTGTCCCTGGTTTTAGCAATATCTTTCATAATAACAAGATCCCTTCTACTGCGAAGAACAAGTCACAAAAGTTCGGGATGACACAACTGAAAATAGTTCCAACAGAAAAAGCAACGAATAGAATATTCAATAACAAAATATGGGATATAATTTTAAACAGGCTCTTAAACAATCCGTTTATTCTTTTTTAGGCGAAACAATAAATGCATCCGGAAATCCGGTTTCGCGAATTTTTGTCAGAAGCAGCTTTGCATCATCATAAGTATTAAATCCACTGATCCGTACTTTAAAAACTCCTCCTTCAGTAACAATTATAACCGGCTGTTTAAAGATTTTTTTTAGAGAAGATTCCGTTGCCTGAGCTTTTGACAAATGACTGCTCACGCTCACTTGTACAGCAAAAGCCCCTGTTTGTGAAATTACCGGCACCTCAGGGGTGATCTCCTTCAAGGGAACAATCACTTCTGCTGGATTAACTATTGCTTTAACTGTATCCTGAATACTTA
Source organism: Bacteroidota bacterium (assembly GCA_021413595.1). Taxonomy (GTDB): domain Bacteria; phylum Bacteroidota; class Bacteroidia; order 2-12-FULL-35-15; family 2-12-FULL-35-15; genus 2-12-FULL-35-15. The sequence goes on from JAIOQD010000251.1 coordinate 1,008, forward strand.
CAGGTACTTCTTCGTTTAAAAGTTTTTTCGAAGAAACGGTAGAAACAGCAATGATCTGAATTTTACGTTCAATTGCTGCTGCAGGGTTAAAAATAGAATTTTTAGTATCATAATAATCATCACTTACATTTGGGTGCGCTTTTAATTCACCAATATCTTCATTAAAAAAAGCGATGCTTGCTTCGTTCACATTGGTACTATTAACATAAGGCACAAATATTCCATTCTCATATTCCATAAAATAGTTGCGAAGGCTTGATATTCTTCGTTTAGCAAGGTTTACATTATAGTCGGTTGAAGCAAGTGGACTACAATATCCTTTCATCGTGATGCTGACCTTTTCACCATCTTTTAATACTTTTAGTGGTGATTGCTAAGGTTTTTTTGTCCGGTTCATCATTGTGAAAATATAAGGTGAGCGGAACAAGTAACTTCATCTCTGCCACAAAAATTTGTGTGCTATCCACTTTTTTAGGCGGTTCTTCAATATCCGAAACTCCCGGAATTTTAAACATATAAATATCATTACAACAACTTTCTTTTTCTTCAAAGAAAGAGCCGGGTCGATTAGAGGATAAAAAAGCTTCGGTTTTTTTTGAACCGATCGAAAAATAAATATCATTATAACTGCTATTGACCGGAATACCCACATTTTGTGGTTCCCCCAGTTCATTATTTTTATAATAACTTTTAAAAATATCGAAACCACCTAAGCCTTTATGCCACGTGGAACTGAAGAATAATTCCTGGCAAGGCTTACAATAAAAGGGAGTGATCTCATCATCAAGAGTATTTACTTTTTTACCTGCATTTACAGGCTTTCCATAGCTGCCATCCGCATTCACTTTGCTATACCAAATATCCATTTTACCTTCTCCTCCAGGCCGGTTGGAGGAGAAAAACAACACCTCTTCATCTCCCAAATAGCCTATTGCAGGTTGAGTATTGGTAAACCCTGGTGCATTTATTTCGGAAGGTAATTTTTGCAAGGCTTCCCAATGACCTGTTTTAAATTCCGAAAAATAAATTTCACAATTAAAGTCCGTTGCGTTTTTCTGATCGCAACGGGTGATATAAACTTTTGTATTATCCGCATTAAAAGCCGTGTTGGCATTATGAACACCTTCTTTATTAAATAATGTGTCGAGCTCTTTTGCTTTTTGCCATTTGATGCTATCCTGTGTTGCAGTATAAATTTTATTGTAGTTTATATTATTTTTTTTATCGCGATCTGTTGCATTCCGCAAGGATGAAAAGTATAAAACACTATCCAGCTGAATGGGGGCATATTCCGAAACCTTACTGTTTACAGAAGAATCGAGATGAACAATAGTGATACTTTTATCGGCACTTGCAATAAGTAAACTGGCATAATCACATGCCGCAACTTCTTGTATTGCTTTTTTTACAAAATAATCATTTTTCTTCTTTTTGTTTTTCTTGGCATATTTGTCAAACAATTTTTTTGCATCCTTGTATTTGCCTTTGTTCTTTTTTATGGTTGCCAACCAAAAAGGGCATTCCGGATATAATTCCCCTTTTGCATCTGTTTTTAATACTTTGTTATACCAACGGTCGGCAATATCAAAATCATAATTGAGCCTGCTTGCCTCGGCATATTTATATTGTAACGCAATGTCTGTGGAGTCCTGCAAAATTGCCTGATTATAATAAATGGCGGCTCCAAAAAAATCATTATCGGCAAAAGCCTT
>JAIOQD010000252.1 GCA_021413595.1 Bacteroidota bacterium
ACAGGTAATAATGATAGGCATTTTTACAATTGGGCAATTGTAAAACATATAGAAAACAAAAAAAAGCCTAAATTCGCGCCCATTTATGATTCAGCAAGAGGTTTGTTTTGGAATGATTCAGAAGCGAAATTGGAAAAATGGAACGAACACCCAAAGCTTATGGATGATAAGATTAAAAAGTATTCTGAGGGGTCAAAACCGAAAATTGGATGGGATAGTTTAGATGATTTGAATCACTTTGATTTGATAAGCAAAATATTTTCCGTAAATTTACGTTATAGAACAGTATGCACACAATTAGTAAATCAAGAAAATTTAGACAAAGCGTTAGCTTTAGTTGACAATAAATTCTCCAAATTTTATAGTTCATATAGACTGGAGTTGATTAAAAAATGTTTGATTTATAGATTTCAAAGATTAATGATAATAGTAAATAATAAAGGAGGTATCTCATGTTAAACTGGTTAAGTAAACTTTTCAAAAATGAAGAGCAGCCGGAACTCTCGACACCGAAAAATGCTCACGCAGCTTTTATTTTAAAGCATAAAAAATTGACAATCGGGTATTTGAACCACTCGAATGGTATATGGGAGTTTAAATATTCCGATGAATTTAAAAAACAGAACAGAATTGATGTTTTAATTGATTTTCCGAAAAAAGAATTGAAGTATGAAGAGTCATACTTGTGGCCGTTTTTTTCCCACAGGATTCCCGGACTTGGTCAGCCTAAAATTCAGGAGATCATCAAACATGAGCATTTGAACCCAAATAACGAGATTGATTTATTGCGTAGGTTTGGTCAAAGGTCAATTACTAATCCATTTGAATTAGCATTGACTACGTAATGTTTTTTTACAAACAAAAAAGCTCCCGAAATTTAGGAGCTTTTTTGCTTATGTCCGATAAAGTAAATTTGTCTGTATCGGATCTGAATTAAAATAATTTTATTTCGGATTTTCCTCCCCAACGATTCTTCTCGCCTATTGTTGTGGCTTTACCATCTTCGCAATAAATAAAAACTTCGCATTCGTTTAGCCATTTACCATCACCGGCATTTCTTGATAAACTAACATACAATCAATTTACACCCTCACCCCAATAACCGTTACATCATCTACCTGTTCTAAATTACCTTTCCATCCTTGAAATTCTGTTTGTAATGCCGTTTCCTGGTCTTTTAATGGTAAGTTGTTCATTGCAATCAGACTGTCCTGAAACTTCCTGTACATGATTTTTTTTCCTTTGGGCCCTCCAAACTGATCTGCATAGCCATCGGTGAATAAATAGAAGATTGAATTTTTGGAATATTCAATGTTTTGCGTTGTAAAGGATTTTCTATGATCGCACTGGCCTATTGGTTGTTTATCAGCTTTTATTTCAATCATTTTGCCGTCTTGAATGTACCATAATGGGTTATTGGCTCCACTCCATTGAATGTTATTATTTGCTTTGTTAACTGCAAGAATGGAAATATCCATTCCATCTTTAACCTCCGAATTACTTTTTTCGAATGTTTCTAATACCAAATCTGTTACTTTATCCAGGATCGCTCCGGTATCACGCAAACCAAATTCTTTTACTGCCCGGTTTAGCGCATTACTACATACTACGCTCATCATTGCTCCCGGCACTCCATGACCTGTACAATCAGCTGCGGCAATAAATTGAATAGTATCTATTGTTTCCATCCAATAAAAATCACCGGCAACAATATCTTTTGGAAGATACAGTATAAAACTTTCAGGAAATTCTTTTTTTATTGAAGTAAGGGGAGGTAATATCGCTTCCTGTAAGCGTTTTGCATACGTTATGGAAGCAGTGATTTCTTTTTGATGTTCTTCTACAATTTGTTTTTGTTTTTCAATTACAAGTTTTTGTTTTTTTGTTACACGAAGCGAACGCCCTATAAAACCTGCAAAAACAAGTACTAAAAATAAACCTCCTGCAATGGAAGCTGTAATAATTTTTTGTTCTGCTTTCTGCTTTTCGGTTTCCGCTTTGGTGGCAGCTTCTTTTTTCTCAAATTCAAAGTTCATTTCTTTGCGTACCAATTGTTTTTTATTCTCCTGGCTAAAAAGAGTATCTTTAATTGCAATTGATTTTTTATAATGGATAAGTGCTAACTTATATTGCGCGGTGGTATCATAGAGTTGATAAAGAGATTCTTCATTGATTCTTAAATCATCTAATGCTCCTATGCTATCAGATAGGGCAACGGATTTTTTTAGATAGTGTTCGGCTTCTTTGAATTTTCCCATGGTTGTATAAAGCGAGCCTATACATCCAATAATTGCCGAAACGTATTTTTTATTTTTTAATTCTTCTGATATATCCAAGGCTTTAAAATAGTAATCTAATGCTTTCAGGTAATTTTTTTGGAGCTCATAGTTAATTCCGATATTCATTAGAGTAGCCGCAATTCCATTTTTATTTCCTATTTCTTCGTATATTTTTAAAGCCTTGAAATAATAATCAAATGATTTTGAATACTCTAACTGATCAGAATAAATGGCTCCAATGTTGCAGAACCAATTTGCTTTCCCAATTTTATCTTCTATCTCTTCGTCTATTTTCAAAGCCTTGAAAAAATAATCAAGGGCTTTTGAATACTCTAACTGATCAGAATATATAACTCCAATGTTTCCGAGCATTGCTGCTATTCCTCTTTTATTTTTTAATTCTTCGTTTAACTTTAATGCTTTAAGATAAGAGGTAAGTGCTTGTGCATAATTAGCCTGTCCTAAATAAATATTTCCGATGGCGCTGTTTGCAATTGCAATCCCTTGTTTAAAATTGAGTTTATTCGCAAGTTCTATTGCTTCGTTTGCAAAATTAATTCCTTTTTCAAAGTCCCCAAGTAATTCATATTTATTCGTTAATTTACACAAATGAATTACTTTATTGGTATCGGCTTTGTCGTGTTTAATAAGTGATAGGAGGGAATCAATGGAATTTTGTTGTGAGAAAGCAATTACCGGGAAAAGTAAAATAATGATGCAGAATATTACTTTGCGATTTTTCATAATTTGCGTATTTATATGAGTAACCCAACTATTATACCACAAATATATATAAATAAAAATTTGATTTTTTTTGAAAAAAAATAATTAAAAAGAGCATTGGTAAATAGTTTAAAGGTGAAAATAGTGGTATATTTGTAATCTACATCATAGAATTCCCTTATAAAACAAGGTAGATTTACAATCATTCTTGAGCAAAATGATAAATATGCAAGCGACCAAATCTTCAAAAAACAAATCCGTAACTAATAATCCGCAATTAAAATCAGCACTTGATGGATTGGGGTCTTTCTTTGGCGATCTTTCTAATGAAAGTTATTTAGGTAGCGATATGATTAATCAAAATATCACTACTGAATTTTCGGTTATGCTAAACGAGGCATTAACAGACCCTTTAAAACATACTTATGGTGGTTTTAAAGCAATGGAAGACGTTGTTTCCTCAATAATAAATGATATTTCAATAACTTTTTTTAAGGCTAATAAAAAGTTAATAAAAAAGATTGTTAACCCCTATAAAGAAAACAAACTTTTTTATGTTATTGTATTGAAAGACGATACAACAAAGAACAGAAGCAAGTTGCTTTCTTATGTTAGGCTGTATTCTAATACTCCTTATAGCCAAAATTTCCCGGTTGTTTTTTATTTCCTGCCCTTACAATTTGAAAGTAGTTTACTTGTATCGGAAGAAATTACATTTTAAGGGAAATTTATGAAAAAACATTTAGATCAAGCAAAGCATAACGAAGACTTCCTGAGTGTAATTCATAAACACAGTCCTACTAATTATTTTGATTGGAAAGTAACTGTAATATTTTATTCTGCCCTCCACCATATAAGAGCTTTAGAAAAACATAGTAAAAAACACATTGGAGGCACACACCAAACAATATTAAAGAATATTAACCCTGCTGAATCTTCGGCAATTATGCCTGTTGATTCCGCTTGTTTTGGTTGTTATGATGATCTTTATAATTTAGCGCACATTTCAAGATATACCGGTATTGTTGATGTGAAAATGTTTCTTCCACTAATGGAGTTTAATTATGGCTTGGCACAAAAACATTTACTAGTGATAAAGAAATATTGTAATTCCAAAGGAGTTAAAATAGTTTAAATTTGTATTATGGAAAAAGAAAATAATATGATAACACAAAAAAATCCCCTCAGAAGCTGAGGGGATTTTTGGTGATTAGGTACCATCCAGTTAGTTTTAACTTTAAGTGCCGGTAGTTAGAACAATTTTATTTCTGCACTGGCTCCCCAACGATTTTTCTCCCCGATGGTAGTAGCTTTACCATTTTCACAATAAATAAACGTTTCAACCTCATTGCCCCATTGTCCATCGCCTTTAAAATCACCTGACTTAGTTGCCTGAGATGTGAGTATCCAAATTTTGTCCGGGTACGCATCGCAAAGTTGCTTAAAATCTGACGACTTATTTATGTTGGCTCTTTCTTTACTATCTATCACGATCACATCAAAGTCAGCTATTGGTAATGTAGTCAATGATTTTACAATTTTGAAGTTTTCCCCTCCTGCAATATTCGCTTTTTTTAATAATTCAGTAAAAGATGGCGTACCGTATTGTTCTCCGGCTGCATATAAAACTGAATGGTTTAGTTGATGCAAGGTATCAGCCAGTTTTAACGCTAAACCTGATTTTCCGGAACCTCCTTTTCCATAAAGAAAAATAGAAGTAGGGGCGCAAGCTCTACCGATCAATTTTAAATAATCTCCAGTTAAACCAATTTCCTTAAATTGTTCATTTTTTACCTCAGCTACACTCATTACTTTTTCTTCCGACCCGGACAATTGATCTTTCTTTTTGCTTAAGTGCTGATGAGTTAAGGCTTGAACTGTTGCCCCGGTTACTGCTGCAATTATTGCAGGGATAAAGCCTAAACCTTTAAAGCCATTCAATTCCGCTTTAGCAATTGAAAGCACGTCCGTTTTTCCGTTCACATACGCTTTCATTGCATCAAAAGCATGGTTAAATTGAGAATAGTATTTATCCTTCGTTGTTACTATATCTTTATCAAAGGCTCGTTGAAAGTCCGATTGCAAACGTTTTACCTGATCTTTAATATCCTGTTTACCAACTAATCCGATAAATCGTTTTAATAAAGAAATGGAAGCCATTGGAGCTATTCCGTTAACAATTCCTGTGTAATGCTCCAGTTCAGTTTTTCCAATTTGAATTTTAAATGTCTTTTTCTTGTCTTTTAGCTGATCTAATAGATAATCCTGTATCTGCATGACTTCTTTGCCATCATCATCTAAACGTTCTACTAATGTTGCTTTGCTCTCTTTTGTCTCGGTTTTTGGCTTGGTGGGTGTTGTTTGCTTTTTAGGAACTTTTGATTTTGGCGGTTGTTTTGATATAGCTGTATTGAGTTTAGCAATATAGCTATCTACCACACGCTTTACATCAGCATCAGCATTATAGGCTCCCTGCTGTGCAAGCGGCATTAATTCTTTGTGCGTTTTGTGCAAGACTTCCGGGTACTTTGTCCAATCAATATCCTGAGTGGCCTGGTTGTAATTTGTGAATTTTATCATTGTATTTTGGGTTTGATTTTATATTTCGTATTTTCGTACTTATAAAGTGATAGCCACATTGGGTGGCCCTGCCGTTTCGAACGTAGACTTGTTAGGCTTATGCCATTCTAATCAGGACTTTTAAAGCATCAACTTTGTTGGTGCTTTTTTTATTTTTCAATCCTCATGGTTTTTACCTTCAATAAGTTCTCCTGGTATATTATTTCTTCAACAATAAAATATTTGCCGGCAAATTTTTTTCGGTAGATCAGGCAATCTGAACTGTTTTTACCTTTTTCCTTTGGTTCAAATTCAACACTGTCATATTTTTTTAATATGATCGGAATCAATAAGAAATCATTTGTTGTAACCGCTATCTGATGCCTGTATTTTTCTTCGGGCCTTCCGTGATTATTATAAATATGCCTTGCATCATTGTAGAAGATCTCTCTTCGGAAAAGTGTAAAGTCTTTGCCTGTTTCTACTTTCAGCTTTATTACTTCCGATTTGTCTAATCTCCCCAACCGTACAGGGCTAATTACTCTTTTTCCTATTGTCGCGTTTTCATACAAATGGGCCAATTCGTCTAAAATTTCTTCATCAATTTTACCTATTCCTTCCAAACTCAATAAATCCAATTCAATTTCCAATGCCAGGGCTTTTATTTTTACCTCCTTATAATTTTTCATTTCAGAAATATTTAACATGTAATCTGCCGCTTTTTGCGCTT
>JAIOQD010000253.1 GCA_021413595.1 Bacteroidota bacterium
TTCGAAAAGCTTTATTTACAGGAATTGCAGAGGACTGCATGTCCATGATCATATTAGGATTTATTCGCACACCGTACTTAAAGAACAGATCATCCAGTTTCAAATCGAAAGGAAGAGCCATTGTTCCGCCTGATTTGCGAAGGCTGTCAATACTAGTGTAAAGTGGATCAATAGCCCAAAGTACTTTGCCTCCGTTCATCACAAACTGATCGATAATGAATTTATCTTTTTCTGAAAAACTGGTATCCGGTTTCGCAATGATGATGGCTTTTAATCCTGAAAGTGCGTTTAGCTGTTCATTGATCTTAACACGTTTCAATAAATAGAATTCCGCTAAAGCATTTTTAATATCATTAAGCGAAAGGGTATCGAGCTCACCATGCCCTTCAATAAAGCCTATTTTCGTCTTAATGGGAGTTGTTAAATTTCGGATGCAACTTGCAAATTCATATTCCAACGCTTGAATTGAATTGTTAAGCTGACCTTCAGATGATTGTCCCATCTGGGTTTTTAGAAGTTGCCAAGGCATTTCCCGGCCTTTATAGGAAACAATTGCACCGGGAAATAAAATTTGTTGTGAAGTTCCGCTTTCTTCTTTTACTTCCAGATTGGTTGGTTGTAGGCCTTTGTCGTAAAGCTGCTTGTAAATTTCATTCTGCTCTTTTTTATCAGAACTTTGCGATGGATTGATAAACTGATATTCAATATTATCGTTGGAATAGGCTCTGAACTCATCGAGCATTTCTTTGGTTTCATTTCGCAAACGTTTGAAGCCGGATGGAAAATCACCTTCGAGATATACTTTTACATATACGACATCATTTAATTCCTGTACTATTTTTTTTGTGGCATCAGATAGGGTATAACGTTTTTCAGATGTAAGATCAAAACGATGGAATACAAATGAACCTACAAAGTTCAGCAATATCAAAATAATGATAGCTAAGCCTAATGCAGTTAAATCCCGCTTTTTATTACTTTTATTAAACATTTTTTTGCTCACCTTGCTTTACCATTTACGACTCTCCAAAAGAGTACGTGTTCCGAAAATAAAGATCGAGATCAAACTCAAAAAATAAATTACATCACGTGTGTCAATTACACCACGGCTCATTGAAATATAATGACTGTTGATGCCCAAAGCCAAAATTATATTGTCGATCTTACCAAATAATGCAAATGAACCCATATAATCAAAGCCTGTATAAATAAAAAAACAAAGGAATAAAGCCAGGATGAAGGACACTACCTGGTTATCTGTAATAGCAGAAGCGAAAATGCCTATTGAAACAAAAGCAGCACCCAAAAATAACAGGCCAATATAGGAGCCCCACATTCCACCGGTATCAATGTTCCCAACAGGGCTGCCAAGTTTATGTATAGAATAATAATATATTAAAGTGGGGATTAATGAAAACATTACAAGAACAAAACCGGCAAGGTATTTTGCTAAAATAATTTGTAGGTCTGTAAGAGGGCGGGTTAATAATAATTCAATGGTACCAGACTTTTTTTCGTCAGCAAAAGAACGCATCGTAATAGCCGGTATCAAAAACAAAAATACCCAGGGAGCAATGATAAAAAGCCCATCGATATTGGCATAGCCGTTATCCAATAAATTTGAATCGGTTTGTAATACCCACAGAAATAAACCTACTACCAATAAAAAAACGGTGATGGTAATATAACCTATCAGTGAACTTAAAAAACTGCGTATTTCCTTTTTTAGTAGTGTTAACATAAATCGGTTGCTAAAATACTATTTTTAAGGTAATGTTAGCGATGTTTTTTGTGCTTCTTAGCTAACGACATTGAATTAAGTCCTCTAAACTTTTTTCAATAGATATCATCAAGTATAGTAACAATTCCAATTTATGGCTACTTTTGCCAAAAAGTACAAGTACATTACTGTCTGTATGTTTTCAATAGATAAATATGTTAATAAGAGTTAAGTAAAAATATGAGAGTTTTAAAATTTGGAGGAACATCAGTAGGCTCTGCGGAGCGTATGCAGGAACTTGTTCATTTAATTAATGATGGTGTGCCCAAGATAGTAGTTTTGTCCGCAATGAGCGGTACAACTAATAGTTTGGTTGAAATTGCAAATACATTATATGCAAAAAAAAATGATACAGCTAACCAGTTGATCGATGCTTTGTACCTAAAGTACAATGAGGTTATTCAACAATTGTATAAAACTTCTGAGGCTTTAAATAAGAGTAAAGGATTGCTTGATTCGCATTTTAATTATTTGCGCTCGTTTACATTGGACCTGTTTACTGTAAATGAAGAGCGTGCCATACTTGCACAAGGAGAGCTGCTTTCAACCACCTTATTTCATTATTACCTTGAAGAAAAGAATATCGATTCTGTTTTACTTCCTGCCTTAAATTTCATGAGGATTGATGAGAATGAAGAACCGGATATGAAATATATTGAAACAAATATAAAATCGGAAATTGCAAAATATCCGAATAAACAATTGTTCATCACGCAAGGATATATTTGTAGAAACCCATTTGGTGAAATTGATAATTTAAAGCGTGGAGGCAGTGATTATTCAGCAACAATAATTGGTGCAGCAATTCAATCGGATGAAATTCAAATTTGGACCGACATTGATGGAATGCATAATAATGATCCTCGTATTGTTGAAAAAACACATCCAATTGCTGAACTCTCATTTGACGAAGCCGCTGAGTTAGCTTATTTTGGTGCAAAAATTTTACATCCAACGTGTATTCTTCCTGCGCAAATGCGAAACATCCCTGTCCGCTTATTAAATACAATGCAACCGCAAGCAAAAGGGACTGTTATTACTTCAAAAGTTTCGGGCGATAGTATTAAAGCGGTAGCGGCTAAAGATGGGATCACTGCAATAAAAATAAAATCAGGACGAATGCTTCTGGCGTATGGTTTTTTGCGTTCTGTGTTTGAGATTTTTGAACGTTATAAAACGCCAATCGATATGATTACCACTTCGGAGGTGGCTGTTTCATTGACAATTGACAACACAAAAAACATAGATGCCATTAAAAAAGAGTTGAAAGAATTTTGTACTGTTGAAGTAGAAACTGATCTGACCATAGTCTGTATCGTTGGTAGTTTTACGGCTGAGAAACAAGGTTATGCATTGCGTATTTTTGATGCACTTAAAAATATTCCAATTCGTATGATCTCTTATGGAGGAAGCGAAAATAATGTTTCCATTTTGGTAGATTCTAAATTAAAAAAGGATACACTTGTTGCATTAAATAAAGGATTGTTCTAGATAAACAAATTCACGCACACTCTTCTACAGGCTCAGAGTGACAGCGCGTGGTAATATTGAGCCTGTGGAAATATAAGCGAAACCATGTTCAATAAAGAAACAATAAATAAATTCAAAACCATCCCTACACCCTTTTATTATTATGATCTTGAGGTGCTCAAACAAACACTTCAGAAATTAAAAGAGGAGTCGGACAAGTATGGGTTTATTGTACATTACGCCTTGAAAGCAAATGCCAATAATGCCATTTTAGAAATCATTAAATCATATAATATAGGCGCAGATTGCGTAAGTGGCAATGAAGTAAAAAAGGCAGTTGAATGTAATTTTAAACCGGAGCACATTGTATTTGCCGGTGTTGGTAAAAGTGATGCTGAAATTAATTATGCTTTAGATAATGACATTTTTTGTTTTAACTGCGAAAGTTTGCAAGAGCTGGAAGTGATCAATGAACTTGCCGTTTCAAAAAATAAAAATGCCAGCATCGCATTGCGTATTAATCCTAATGTGAATGCAAATACTCATAAATATATTACTACCGGACTGGAAGAAAATAAATTCGGAATCAACATTTGGGAGCTGGAAACAGTTGTAAACACTTTGAAAGGGTTAAAAAACCTTCAACTCATTGGCTTACATTTTCATATTGGTTCTCAGATAATGGATCTTGGTTCATTCAAATCGCTGTGTTTGCGTGTGAACGAAATTCAGAATTGGTTTGCAAGTCGAAATATAACAATTGAAAACATAAATGTTGGCGGTGGTTTGGGCGTTAACTATCATGAACCCGATGCAAATCTTATCACTGATTTTGCAGCTTATTTCAAATTATTCAACGATTTTTTAGAGTTGCGTCCTAAACAAAAAATTCATTTTGAATTAGGGAGGGCTATTACTGCACAATGTGGAACACTTATTTCAAAAGTGCTTTACATAAAAAAAGGAGTGAATACCAATTTTGTAATATTAGATGCAGGTATGACTGAATTAATGCGCCCTGCTTTGTATCAGGCTTATCATAAGATAGAAAATTTAACCTCAGCCTGTTCTTCTATGAAGAACATCTCCGCTCCATTTGGCGAGGGGAATGGGCTGAAATATGATGTAGTAGGTCCTATTTGTGAAAGTTCCGATTGCTTTGGCAAAGCAGTGAGTTTACCTGAAACAATACGAGGTGATATCTTTGCATTGCGCACAGCTGGTGCTTATGGAGAGGTGATGAGTTCTGCATATAATTTACGGGATAGAGTTAAGGCGGTTTATTCGGATAAAATTTAAGAAAAATTCACTACATGTTTAGAACAATGTCATTAAGTTAAAAGTTCATCTAAAATACGCATACCCATTGACTTCAACAATCCCTGGCTTACCATGAGGAGGTCATATTGAGCCTGTCGAAATAGGGGCGAAGGTTTCTTAACTTAATGACATTTTGGGGTAGCAATTTGAATTTTAAAATTAGAATTTTTGAACTATGAAACTATTAATTCAATATTTAAAACGATACAAAGGTCTGATAGCATTGGCATTGGCACTTGCCTCCATTAACCAACTTTTTTCGCTACTCGATCCATTGGTGTTTAAGCATATCGTTGATAATTACGCAACCAATCCTCATGATTATAATAAATCCGACTATGTGAAAAGTATTGGAGGCTTGATATTGCTTTCGATGGGATTTGCAATGATGTCGCGTATTGCAAAAAATTTTCAGGATTATTATGTCAATGTAATTACTCAAAAATTAGGTGCTCAAATATATTCGGATGGCTTAAAATACTCCTTGGAACTACCTTATCAGGTATTTGAAGATCAAAGAAGTGGTGAAACATTAGGGAAACTTCAGAAGGTTCGTACCGATGTAGAAAAATTAATTTTTGCTTTTGTAAGCATACTCTTTACTTCTTTGGTGGGTGTGGTTTTTGTGATGGTATATGCTATTAAAATTCATTGGTTGGTGGCGGTCGTTTATTTTGCAACGGTTCCCATCATGGGTTTTGTTTCATCTATCTTAAGCAAACGAATTAAAAAAATTCAGAAACACATTGTTGGGGAAACTACAGCTTTAGCAGGAGCTACAACTGAATCATTACGCAATATTGAATTGGTGAAAAGTCTAGGACTGGCAGATCAGGAGATAAACCGATTAAATGGTATCACGATAAAAATACTTGGACTTGAGCTTAAAAAGGTACGCTATATCCGAAGTATAAGTTTTATTCAGGGAACATTTGTTAATACGCTGCGTAGTTGTATTTTATTTTTGCTGTTATTTTTAATTTTTGGTGATAAAATGACATTGGGAGAATTATTTTCATTACAGATCTACTCCTTTTTTATTTTTGGTCCTTTACAAGAGTTGGGCAATATTATCAGTACTTACCGCGAAGCAGAAGCTTCACTGGAAAATTTTCAAACCATATTAAATACACCTAAAGAGGAAAAGCCACAGCATCCGGTCGCAGTAAAAAATCTACAAACACTATCATTCCGTAATGTAAGTTTTAAACATCAAACAGCAAAAAACAAAGCACTTGATAATATTTTATTCGATGCCAAAAGCGGTGAAACGATTGCTTTTGTAGGGCCTTCAGGTTCTGGTAAAACCACATTGGTAAAATTATTGGTAGGCTTATATCATCCGCAGGAAGGTGAAATTCTTTATAATGGTACCAGTGGAAATGCAATTGACCTTGATCAGTTGCGCTCTCAAATAGGATTTGTAACTCAGGATACACAGCTGTTTTCCGGAACTATCAAGGAAAATTTATTATTTGTAGCACCCAATGCTACTGATAAAGAATGTATGGATGTGCTTATTAAAGCTGCTTGTCAGGGCTTGTTAGCCAGAGCCGATAAGGGAATAGATACTATGATTGGTGAAGGAGGAGTTAAAGTTTCGGGAGGCGAAAAACAACGTTTATCAATTGCACGGGCACTGTTGCGTAAACCATCTTTATTAGTGTTTGATGAAGCAACATCTTCCTTAGATTCATTAACAGAGGAAGAAATAAGTAAAACAGTAAGAGATCTATCAAAAGGCAATAGCCAGATATCGATATTGATAGCACATCGATTAAGCACAATTATGCATGCCGATAAAATTTTTGTTCTTGAAAAAGGACAAATTATTGAACAAGGAATGCACGATGAATTACTCTCTCAAAAAGGATTGTATTATGCAATGTGGCGGCAGCAAATAGGGGAAAGAGATTGAGGGAGCAATTAATTTAAAAGGTATATTTGAAATCGAAACAAGTTTGGTGTTGGAAAAATAAAAAAAAAATTACTCAAACTAACAATTATTATTAAAAAATGCCTCAAGAAAAATTATCTGTAATTATCCCTGCTTATAACGAAGCAGCAACCATTCACCTTATTTTGAATAAAGTGTTGGCTGTTATATTAATTAATGATATTCAAAAAGAAATTATTATTGTTAATGACTGCTCAACAGACAATACAGAAGCAGTTATAAAAGAATTTATTAGTAATAATCCAGGGAGTAATATTATTTTACACAATCAGGAATATAATCAAGGAAAAGGCGCGGCTTTACACAAGGGGATCTCATTGGCAACAGGCGAATATCTAGTAATACAAGATGCTGACCTGGAGTACGATCCTCAGGAATATAATATTCTTTTAAAGCCCGTTATTGATGGTTTTGCAGATGTTGTTTATGGTTCCCGTTTTGTTGATGGCAAACCACACCGCATATTGTTTTTCTGGCATACCATT